>CAYRLM010000035.1:0-15696 GCA_964425035.1 uncultured Ruminococcus sp. | reverse complement strand
CAGGCAAGTGCTGGCCGGCATTCCAGACACAGTTCGGCTTTGTTCCGTGCTATGTAAACTCCAGACTGACCGGCAGAGGTATCCCGGTTTCCTGCGAGGTTGACATCTACGGAGCGCTGTCCGAGTTTATCGGCACATGCGTATCGCAGGACGCCGTAACTCTGCTTGATATCAACAACACGGTTCCGGCTGATATGTATAACGACTCCATCAAGGGCAAGTTCAGCTATAAGCACACCGATACGTTCATGGGCTTCCACTGCGGCAACACCTGCTCCGGCAAGCTGTCCTCATGCACCATGAAGAACCAGATGATCATGGCGAGAAGCCTTCCCGAAGAGGTAACAATGGGTACGCTTGAGGGCGATATTGTTCCCGGCGACATCACTTTCTTCAGACTTCAGTCCACTGCCGACGCACAGATCAGGGCTTATGTCGCACAGGGCGAGGTTCTGCCTGTTGCAACCAAGTCCTTTGGCTCTATCGGTATATTTGCTATCCCGGAGATGGGCCGCTTCTACCGTCACGTTCTTATCGAGAAGAACTATCCGCACCACGGCGCGGTTGCGTTCGGTCATCACGGCAAGGCGCTCTTCAACGTATTCAGATATCTCGGCGTTGAGGATATCGGCTTCAATCAGCCGGCGGGAATGATGTATCCGACGGAGAACCCGTTCGTAAAAGTAATTCACCGACGAAACCGACAAAACATCCTTGACCGAATAGGGAACATCTAAGGAATAAGGCGGCAAAATCCGCATAGCTGAAGGAACTGCAGTGCCGCCAAAAAATGCATACCATACCTAAACAACGATTAAGGGCGCTTTTCGGCTGAAAGGCGTCCTTTCTCTTTGAAATTAAATAAGCTGATAGTGTCGGAGGAAATGTCAAATGAACTTAAAGGAGAGGGCAAAGCGGTTAAAAACCGATATTCCGACAGTGCTTCTTGCATTGAAGAATAAGGATACCACGATTATTGCAAAAATTATGGCGGCAATTACGGTACGCATTGCCGCCCGTTGCTTTAATCACGGATTTTATACCGGTTTTAGGGGATCTGAGATATAATTCTGCTTCCCGCTTTGATAGCATTGACTATAAAATTAATTTCGAATGATATTCCGGAGAAATGCAGAAAGGAAAGTAAAAAATATCCGAACAAAAAAGAACCGGTACTGCGCAATTCCGTTCGTGATAATCTGGGCGATTGTTATGTGTTATCATTAAGGTGATTATCAAGCTGATATTATAATAATTGCACAGCAATTATTATAATGTATATATCAAATGTCCTTGCACATTCGTTCACTGCGCTCACATCGTGCATATCGGACAATTATATCATGACTTTGCGGTCATGAGCAAATGACTCACCCCGGCGAAATAGCACAGATAGATGTCAAATTTGTGCTACTAAAGTGCCTTGCCAACATGGCACAGAAGTTGTCCCCCGGTATACACAAATTCTATTCCTGTCACAGCTTTTATTCTTGCGGTGACATTTACAAGCAGTTAAAAGTTCATCTTTCCCGCTCAAATAATAGTCCTATGCGACCTCTCAGCTTCCTTTCTCATCTCGAATTTCTTGATTCAGTGTACAATATCATTGACTAACTTACAGACAACGTGTTGGGATTTGCTTTTATAATTTATAAAATCGAATTATGTCTTGCAAAATATGAAATGTTATGCTATAATTACAACGGTAATGAAAATGAAATTTATATTACATCGATTTTTATCGCTTAATCGGTCGGAAAGATTTCAACTTACTAAAGAAAGATATAAAAAAGGAAGGGGAATACTCATATGAGTTCGCCCGGCATAAAAAGAAAGCGCAGCGGATTTACCCTTAAAGGCTTTGTTATCCCTGCTTTGCTGACAGTGCTGTTTATCATCGCATATACCTTTGTTCTGCAAAAGAATTTCTCTGACGAAACGCTCAGAGCAGGCATTGAGCGCAACACCATACGCTCGGATGCCACCAGCGAGCTGCTGGCAGGTCAATTCACCGCCGAGGATTTCACGGAGTTTTTATCGGAGGAAAGCGTCAATAACCCCCGTTATCTGGAGCTTCAGTCAATGCTCAACGGCATACGCCGCCTGAAGGGAGTGCGCTACCTCTATACCGCAGGGTATTCTGAGGACGGGACGCTGATATATATCGTAGACGGACTGGAACAGGACGCAGAGGATTTTGCCAGCCCCGGAACAGCCGTTGAAGAGGAAATGATACCGTATATCGAGGCGGCGCTTTCGGGCAAAACGGTATATTCGCAGTCAATAGTGGACACCGCATGGGGTCATATTTACACAGCCTGCTACCCCATCACCGTACAGGACGGGGATATCATAGGCGCACTCTGCATTGAAACGGACATGGAATCCATCTATGAATCCATTGCCGCAGGAATGCAGAGGGTAGTCATACTGGCGGTTATTGCAGCGGCGATTGTCGTGCTGATTTCGGTTCTGATTTTCTTTACGATCCGTCACCAGAAGAAAAAAGAGCTGGCGCAGAAGCATGCGCTTCAGTCCACAGTCCGCAAGCTGAGGGAGCGGGAGGTAATTCTCGAAGCGCTGAGCATTGATTACGATTCCGTATATTTCTGCGATCTTACCGCAGACACACTTCAGATAATCAAGGAAAATCCCGATATATACACTCCGGAGGCATACGAGCTGCTTGGCGATAAGGCGGAATGCTACTCGGTACGTATCAAGACTTTTTTCGAAAACTTCGTTGAGCAGGAAACGGCGCCGGATCTGACCCATAAGCTCAGTGCGGAATATCTGACGGAATATTTGTCGGATCATTCCCACATGACCTGCCGCTACAAGGTGAAGCCCAATCCCACCGGGCATGTGTTCGAGGAAACAAAGATAGTCCCCGTCAGGACGGGAAATTGTCTGAGAATAGTCATGGGCTCGCACTACATCGACGATATTATGGAGGATCAGGAACGGCAGAAGTCGCAGCTTGAGGAGGCGCTTTTCAATACCAGAAAGAACAGCGAGATAATTTCTGCGATAGCGAGAATATATAAGGTCATATATTATCTTGACCTGACAAACGGCAGATACGAAAAGATAGCCGCCGGAACGCATTCGGGCAGCGTATCCGAACACAGCGGAAGAATCGACGAGCTTGCGGATACCACGCTCAGACACCTTGTCGCCCCCGATTGGCAGAACGAAATGAAGGACTTCCTGAACCCGGAAACAATTGTGCGCCGCCTTGACGCAAAGGAATCCATTAACCGAGAGTACGAGGGCGTAAACGGGCATTGGTACAGAGCCAGAATAATCATAAAGAACCGCAGCTCACACGGCCATGCGACCGAAGCGCTGTATGTGGCCCGTGAGGTCACGGACGAAAAGAAGCAGGAGCTTGAATATCAGCAGCGTCTTAAAGAATCCGCCGAGGAAGCGGCACGCGCAAACGCCTCCAAAACGGATTTCCTGCGGAGAATGAGCCATGACGTCCGCACGCCGATAAACGGAATACGCGGCATGATAGACATAGCGAACTACTACCCTCATGATATTCAGAAGCAGCAGGAATGCCGCGATAAAATTTGGAACGCCACGAATCACCTGCTGTCGCTGGTGAACAACATTCTGGACATGAACAAGCTGGAATCCGGCAGAATAACGCTCCAGCATGATTCGTTTGACCTGTGCAGGGTGTTGTGTGAAACGGATTCGATATCCGAAATGCAGGCGATAGAGCATAATATCAGGTATATCGTAAAAACCGATCAGTCTCAGATACAGCACAGCAAACTTCTCGGAAGCAAAACGCACCTTAAGCAGATACTGCTGAATTTCACGAGCAATGCCGTAAAATACAACCGTGAGGGCGGAAGCGTGACAGTATGCTGCAGCGAATTATCCTGCGACGGAAAAACCGCCGTATTCCTGTTCACCTGCATAGATACCGGCATAGGCATGAGCGAGGAGTTCATGGAGCATGCCTTCGAGCCGTTCATGCAGGAGGAAAAGTCCGACGTGAATACGCATTACGCCGGCTCCGGTCTGGGGCTGTCCATTGCAAAGCAGCTTGTGGAGCTGATGGGCGGAACTATCGAGCTCAAAAGCAAGGACGGCTTCGGCACCACCGTACAGGTCACGCTGCCGTTCGATTTAGACCCTGCTCCGTCCGAGGACGCAGCCGAAGCGGTTCCCCAAGGGGTAAGGCTGGACGGAATAAACGCTCTTCTTGCGGAGGACAACGAGCTTAACGCCGAGATTGCACAATTCACGCTGGAGAAATACGGCATGAAGGTAAAATGGGTGGAAAACGGACGACAGGCTGTGGAAGCGTTTGAAGCGTCGAAATCCGGCGAATTCGACGTGATATTCATGGACGTAATGATGCCGGTAATGAGCGGACTTGACGCCGCCCGCTGCATTCGTGCCATGGAACGTCCCGATGCAAAAACGATACCCATATTCGCAATGACGGCGAACGCATTCACCGACGATATTCAGCGCAGCTATGACGCCGGAATGAACGAGCATTTGACAAAGCCGCTTCAGGAAAGCGAAATAATCGGTGCTTTACGCAAATATGCGAAGCTGAAGCAGGGGCAGCGGTAAAATTAATTTGCCGCCGTTGAAAAAAATTCGGTCATTTTGCCCATTGAAAAAAACTGTCACACATGTTATAATTCATATTGACAATTTTAGAACATGATGACACAGGTAGTGCTTGCACGTAAATCTGATTACGGAACATGGAAATGCAGCTGTAATTATATTTGCGCAGGCATGCCTGTGTCGTTTTGTGTTTATGGAGGATTATTATGCCGAGAAACCGATTTCAAAGAACCGTTTTTGCCTTTCTTACCGTTTTGGTAACTGTCCATGCGTATGTGTTTTACAGCCTGTACGTCATCAACGGTCAGACGCTTATGGACCTGACGGGACAAAGCAGCGTAATTGCCGCAATAAACGCTAACGGCGGCGTTTATATGTTCGCAAACAAATTACCCATATGGGCGGTAATACTCATCGAATTCTGCTTTGCGTTCGGTCTGGAATGCCTTATGGGAAGCCCTGCGTCCTTTAAGCTTGCGTGCAAGGTTTTCGACCCGAGAAGCACCAATCCCGTGATATTTGAAACAGCCATCATATGCACAACGGTAGGACTTATGTGTCCCGCAATGAGCTTCCTTGCGGCGTGGTTCTATTATCCCTACTATGCGGGATTTAACTTCCTCACTCTTCTGGCAAACTGGGTAAAATTGGTCTGCTTTAACTTCCCGTTTGCGTTTTTCAGCCAGCTGTTTTTCATACAGCCGCTTATCAGAACGGTGTTCAAGTTACTGTTCCGCAAGGATATCAAGGCAAGGGCAGCCGTTCAAAGCGAGGCGTAAGCCGACATACCGTTGATTACCCTTCGTCGAAACGCTTTCTGAGTTTCTCCAGCGCTTTTTTCTCTATCCTGGAGATATAGCTGCGGGATATTTTCAGTTCCTTTGCGATTTCACGCTGCGTTTTTGCTTCGCATACATATCCGCTGCCGTTGCGAATGCCGTAGCGCTTGCAGATTATTTCACGCTCGCGCTCGTCAAGCTCCTCGGCTATGTACCTGTATAGCTTCTGGGAATTTATGCGAAGCTCCGTTTCTTCTTCAATATTTATGCCGCTGGAAAGTATATCGGCTATGGTCAGGGTATTTCCCTCGCTGTCGGTTTCCAGCGGTTCGTTTATATATACCTCCGTTTGCTGCCGCTTTATTTTTCGAAAGTGCATTTTTATTTGATTAGCTATTACACATCAACGGAAACTATGATTTGCGGCAAAATTAATTTTTGCTGCGGGGGAAGCGTTCGAATTATTTGCGGAAAGCGTCCGGAATACTCAATGCTTGCCGCTGCCGAACCCGATAAGCTGAGTTTCGGCGAACGGCTCAGAGTTATGCGTCTGTGTGCGGGATTGAAGATTGATGAAGCTGCAAAGGCGGTTGGTATCGGCAGGAGAACTGTCATGAATTACGAGCTTGGCAGGGTGGAGATAATGAAGCAGGGGACTGTTGAGAAACTGATGGCTTTGTATTCGGGGAGGAAATTTTAGTTTTATTGATAAACGTTACTATTGACATGTAAAATATAGGAGCCTGCCTAAACAGTTTGGGTAGGCTCTGTTTTGTTAGTGATGAGTAAAGTCTTTGGTTAAAACATCACAAAAAAACTTTGCCAAACGATTGACTTTTTGTGCAATATATGTTATAATAAATAATGGTGTATTATAAATACTTCAACTCAAGCGGAGGAAATGAAAATGGTAACGGGTGTTATTAAAAATAAAATTGACAAAATATGCACTGATATCTGGGCGGGCGGCATTACAAATCCCCTGACGGTTATTGAGTAGCTGACATATTTCATGTTAATTCGTTCGCTGGACGAAAAGGAGCTTGAAGCCGAGGAATTTGCCAACACTTCCGGAGAAGCTCTCGACCCTATTTTTCCGCAGTCGAAACGGGACAGTCCATGCGCTGGAGCAAGTTCAAAAATAGGGACTCCCGTGAGATTTACGACTTGATTTCACAGCGTGTTTTTCCTGCCGTGAAGAAGATGAAGTACGGCAAGCTGCCCGATTTTGACGCCAAAGGCGAGCTTATTGATATTCCCGACAGAGATGACGGTGAGCAGGCTCAGACTGCCTTTACACGATACATGGACAGCGCTGTGTTTGTGATTCCGAATCCGCAGGTTTTGCAGAAAATCATCACGGGGCTTGACGATTTGTATGAACACGACATTGCCGAGCTCGATATGCAGGGTGATTTGTACGAACATATGCTCGGAAAGCTGTCCACGGCAGGGCATAATGGGCAGTTCCGCACGCCGAAGCATATACGTGAGATGATGGTGGAGCTTATTGCGCCGACACCCGATGACCTTATATGCGACCCTGCCTGCGGTACGGCAGGATTTCTGGTGTCCTCCGCAAAATACATCAGGGAGCATTATGAAGATGACATGACCGAGGAACAGTGGCAGAATTTTGCGACAAAAACATTCACGGGCTATGACACCGACAGAACAATGCTCCGTATATCGGCTATGAATTTAATGCTGCATTCAATCGTAAACCCCGATATCGACTACAAGGACAGCCTTTCAAAGCAGAACAATGTCAGCGGAAAATACGCGGTTTGCCTTGCAAATCCGCCGTTCAAGGGCACTGTCGACGCAGAGAGCATTAATGACAATCTGAAAGCTGTTACAAATACCAAGAAAACCGAGTTGCTGTTTTTGGCATTGTTCCTGCGGCTGCTGCAAAAAGGCGGCAGGTGTGCTTGTATCGTGCCCGACGGAGTGTTGTTCGGGTCGTCGAATGCGCACAAATCTATCCGCAGGGAGCTTATAGAAAATCATCAGCTAAAAGCTGTCATATCCATGCCGAGCAGCGTTTTCAAGCCGTATGCGGGAGTTTCCATGGCAGTGCTTGTTTTCATAAAAACGGACGCAGGCGGTACGGATAACGTGTGGTTTTACGACATGAAAGCGGACGGATTTTCCCTTGATGACAAGCGCTCCGAGGTTGCCGAGAACGATATTCCCGACATTATCGCACGATTCCATAATCCTGACGGCGAGCGGGACAGGCAGCGCACCGAGCAGAGCTTTTTTGTTCCTAAGCAGGAAATTGTCGATAACGACTACGACCTTTCCATAAATAAGTAAAAAAAGACGGAGTACACTGCGGTGGATTATCTGCCGACAGGGGAGATTATAGACGAGCTGAGCAACTTGTACAAGGAACTCGGCAGCGCTCTTGCGGATTTGGAGGGAATGCTGAATGAGTAAAATATCGTTTCTGTCGTTCTGCATTGAATATTATGCGGAGCATATTCACGAATCGAGCGAAAAGGTTTATGAGCTTTTCAAGCGAGAGGGCTTGCTGAAGCTGCTGGACGAGGATTACGGAGATTTGCACGGTATGAGCATGGAGTATATGATGCAGTTTTTTGATGAATATTTGGGAGCGGAAAAATGAAAGTATATCACGGAACAACACTTGAAATTCAAACTCCCGAAATTATTACGGGAGAAATTGGCAGAGATTTTGGCTTTGCGTTTTATACTACCGACATCAGGGAGCAGGCGGAGCGCTGGGTAATACGGCGGGCGAATGTTCTTTCACGTAGAACGAAATCCACAGTAAATGCGGTTGTCAACGTATACGAGTGGGACAACTCCGCACGGCTCAACGAAAAGCATTTTGACGGAGCGTCAATGGAATGGCTCGAAATGGTGGTTAAGTGCAGGAGCGACGTTGCATACAGGCATGGCTTTGACATTGTGAGCGGAAAGATTGCAAATGACAATGTCGGCGAAACGGTTTCCTACGTCATTCAGGGCATTATGCGGAAAGAGGACGCTGTGGAACGTCTTAAATTTGAGAAGATAAACAATCAGATTGCTTTCTGCACGGAGCCGGCATTGGCTCAATTACATTTTGTGGAAAGCTATATTGTGGAGAGGTGAAATTATGTCGCACGCAACCGTTAGAGCAACAAATATTCCCGAAATCGTCCGCTTGATAAGCGAGAAATACAAAATCAGCGAGGAACAGGCGCTTGACAAGTTCTACACTTCTGCCACGGGAGCAAGCTACGCCGACGACGAAACGGGACTTTACGGGCAGTCAGCGCTGTTTGTTTTCGGGCTGTTTGTTGAGGAAATGGGGGATGATGAATGAGTAAATTAGGACAGTATGTTAACATACGAACAGGAAAACTTGATGCAAACGCTTCATCGGAAAATGGAAAATATCTTTTTTCTGCTTGTGCTATTGACCCGTTAAGAATAGATGATTATAGCTATGATTGCGAATGTGTACTTGTTGCTGGTAATGGAGATTTGAATGTTAAATATTATAGTGGTAAATTTGATGCTTATCAACGAACTTATATTATCGAAAGCAAAAACAAAAAAACACTTTGTGTTCGATATTTATTTTCTTGATAAGTATGTAGAAAAATTAAGAAGTCTATCTATTGGTGGAGCGATTAAATATATCAAACTTGGAAACCTAACCGATGCGGATATTCCTATTATAGATATTGATAAGCAAAAGGAAGTTGCTGCAAACCTTGATAAAGCAACGTATCTGATTGACCTTTGCAATACCATTCTTGAAAAGCTTGACTTGCTCGTCAAATCACGGTTTTCGGAGATGTTTGGGGATTGTAAAAATAATCCTAAAAATTTCCGATTAAAAAAACGGGATAGATCTTTTTAAAATATCGAACGGAAAAACTATTCCTAATGAAAAAAGACTAGATAGTGGAATACCGGCTTATGAAGGTAATGGGATATAATGGCATGCAGATGAAAACTTGTATGATAAAGACACGATTGTGATTGGAAGAGTAGGTTTTCAATGTGGTAATGTTCACATGGTAAACGGACCACTTTGGACTACAGACAACGCAATGTATATTAGTGAATTTTATGATAGTAATCTTAGTCTTGTGTTTTTATATCAATTAATGGAGCAGATTGATTTTAAAAAACATCAAGATGCAGGTGATTTAAAAAAGTCACTCAAAAACCATTTATGGAAACAAACTATATTGTCCCACCATTAGCCCTCCAAAACTAATTTGTCGCCTTTGTCAGGGAAATAGATAAATCGGAATTTACATTTTAAATAGGGGGAATAAAAATGCGTCGATCGGATAGAGAAGTAAAAGAATTTGAAGATATTGTAGCTATTATGAAAAAATGTGATGTATGCCGAATTGCTTTAAACAATAATGGTTACCCGTATATATTACCACTGAATTTTGGGTTACATATAGAAGGAAATAAAATTGAGTTGTACTTTCATGGGGCTATGGATGGCACAAAGTATGTTTTGATTGAAAAGGATAGCAGGGCAAGTTTTGAAATGGACTGCGAGCATAGATTGGTAACAGAACTTGAGCGCGGAAGTTGTACCATGGAGTATGAAAGCGTTATTGGACAAGGCCATATTGAAATGCTCTCTGATGATGAAAAATATGATGCATTATGTATTTTGATGAAGCATTATCATCAAGAGGATTTTTCATTTAATAAATCTGTCATGCCCTGTACAAAAGTTTTCAAACTGATAGTAGAGAACGTAACGGGTAAAGTAAGAATGAAGAAAAATGATAAGCAATAAAATTCCTGTTTATGAGGAGTTACGATTATTGTGATATTTTCCCCAAAAACGAATTTGCGTCGAGCGCTTTTCCGAAATACATCTTTCTGTCTGGAAAAGTATTTATTGCGTACATTTCGCTTCTGAACGTAAAAAACAGTCATTGGGAAATTTCTCGGATATGTTTTTAACATTATCTGTGTTTTCCTGAATGCAATTTCGACTGTAAGTTTCGTCCGAATAAATCAGATTTTTTCCTTATATTATTTTCCCCCCGGATTTACTCATAAATTCCGTAAGCTCTTTCAACTTGCTGTACGAAATTTATTTTACCTGTATGCATTGCTGAGTAATGTACTCGTCGATAATTACAATTTTGTCTGACGAAAGATTTTCAGTCATTGTAATAAGTTTTGAATAAGTTGTAAATAAATGACCGTTATAATTCCTGATATTATCATATCTCTTTATGAATAAATCTACTTTCGTATTATCTTTTCCAAACAACATTTGTGGCTTCTCTGACAGAGAATATACGCTTTCTCGCAAATCGGCAATCTGTCGCCGTATTGCTGTTTCGTCAGCAACTGCCAAAGTGTCAATATAGATAGGATTTTCACAGAGAAATTTTACATTGTTCCCCGGATAAAACATCTTCGCAAGGTCTGAAGTTGATTGGTCTGCTTCAGGGAATACACATAGGAGCAAACGATTGATAAGCTCCATAAGTCTGATGTCAGTTATAGGTTCATTGTAAATGAACAGAAGCCTGTATCTTCCATAGTTGACGGATGAAAGAGTTTCGTATGCAATTACAACAGGCAGGTGATAGCTCTCTGCTCTTTTCATAGCGTCCTCAAACGTTAACGGACACGAGTCCTTTGTCCCCTTAGGTCCATCAAAATCCAGTGCAAACAGCTGCCGCTGAAGTATGTACTCTTTTTTCCTACGTTTTTCTTTAAATGTGCATGGCAGAAGGCATATCCGAATGATATCCGCTCGGCTAATTCTTCTAAGGTTAATGCACAGTTGTGCTTGGAAATATCTTTTCAAATCTGATCTGTGTTGATTTTGTCCTTAGGAACTCTTTTCAGACAAATTTCACTTACTGTAAGCTTTATTCTGTTCATTTGTTCTCTCCTTGCTTTGTTTTTTATTTATTAGTTTTTATCGTTATTAAAGATGCAAAAAATCCCCTAATCCTATAACGGACCAGGAGCAAATCTGTCTGTCGGAGCAGAACAACAGATGTATGACACCTAACTGAATGTTCTAATTCTGTTAGGCGCCGTCATAGGAGAGTGACTTACCGACATCGCCTGCGACGGTTTCTCTTCACATTCTCAAATTTAACATCATAATCAATCAAACCGAGTTTGCACGATTAACAGAGCTTTTTGAGTAAGTCGGTAGTGTGCTTTATCAGTTTATGGCGCATTATTTTATAGTTAGATAGCAGTGCAAAAGTAAATGTCTTTAAATTATTGTGATTGACAAATCTGAACAAACAAGCGCCATTTTTATCAGAGTTTGCAATATTTATGACGTGTGTACCCAGAACTGTACCCAAGAATGGGGTACAGCCATATTTTCAGACAAAAGAAAATTTGCTCA
Organism: uncultured Ruminococcus sp.; assembly: GCA_964425035.1. Classification (GTDB taxonomy): domain Bacteria; phylum Bacillota; class Clostridia; order Oscillospirales; family Ruminococcaceae; genus CAG-115. The sequence goes on along the minus strand of CAYRLM010000035.1, from coordinate 3,933 downwards.
ACCTTAACGGTTAAGTGGTTTCACATTGGCACGGCACAACAGCCACAACGCCTGACGAGCTGTTTTTTCTTTGGCGGCGCGTGTCACACGTTTGTAAGTATTGAGCCTATCCTTAAAGATTACAGCGGCGAAATCAAGCATATGTGCGATACATTCGCACAGTGGGTGATTGTAGGCTCGGAAACCGGAAACAGAAAAGGCAAAATCATTCTCCGGAAAAGTTGGATAGAAGCAATCACAGAGACCTGCATAGAGAGCAACATAGCGCTGTTTACGAAAGATAGCCTAATACCGATTGTTAGGGAAGATAATATGTTTCGAGAATTTCCTTGGAATATAACAAATGACAGAATAGGCAGGGAGCATGCTTGGATCGACGTATATTATTCCAGCCATAATGGAGGATAAGCACAATGGCAGGAAGAAATGAACTACTGAAAACAGTAAAGCCCATACTATTTAACACCGAAATGGTTCGGGCAATTCTGGACGGCAGAAAGAAAGTGACGCGGCGGGTTATCCAATATTCACACTGCGGATATTTTGACTATGAACCACCAAGAGGGGTGATTTCACGATATCAATCCAGCGATATCCTTTATGTCAGGGAAACGTGGAGTTGGTGTCCGTGTTGGGATTGTGGAATGGACAGGCATATTGTTTGTGGCGAATGTTTGCGAAGAACATACAGCTTAAAAAAATACGAACACGGTTGCATTTTTTACAGAGCATCTGCTGACGACGAACAGCCGCATGGATTTTTAAAATGGAAACCATCAATTCATATGCCGAAAGAAGCCACACGGATTTTTCTGCGGGTGACTGATGAGCGTGTGGAGCGGTTGCAGGATATATCATCAGCGGTGACTACAAAACACCGCTGAACATAAATCAAGAAGGTCTGTCAAATCCGTGCTGTAAATGCACCCACCATAAAGGCAACTGCAAAGATTTTATCGCTGAAAACATTTGTCGGCTTGTGGATAGTTTCAAGGCTCTTTGGGACATCACCATCAAGAAGTCCGACCTCGATATATACGGCTGGGACGTTAATCCGTGGGTGTGGGCGATTGAGTTTGAGCGGTTGGAGGTGGATAAATGGTAAGATGTAAGCATAGTTGGGAAGTACTCAGACAAGTTGAGGTTGTAGGCTGGAGCATTGTTTATATTTTGTACTGCATGGAGTGCAGGAAAATTAAGAAAGTGAGGGTGAGATAATGGCTGAATACATAGAGCGTGACGAGGTAGTCAGAATACTCGAAAAATACGGGCTGACAAACGGTGCGTTTATCGGGCAACATTGCGGAACAGCATAAGCAGCTGCCTACTCAGTCAGCATAATCCCTGCGGCTGATGTCGAATCTATCAGACACGGACACTGGACACAGGTTGATTGGGACAAACAACGATGTAGCAGTTGTGACACGGTGGTATTGATATAAACGGCGTTTATGCAATATATCGTAGCAAAGGTGTTGACGGCGTGTACGTTGACGGCACGATTGACTGAATAAGGAGGAAAGTCAAGATGAACAATAAGCAGGAAATAATCGAATTGCTCTCGTCGGTTGCCGAGAGTGTGAAAGAAGCTGAATCCGACACAGAAATGTGCAAGGCGCTTGAAAGAGGTATCACGGATTGCTTGAAACTCATGAAGACCTTGAAAACGAACATTTGCACAGCTAAGAAATGTGGCTGGAATTTCGCCACAATGTTCACAGAAATGGACGTGTTCGCATTCATGGTTCACAAGAATGCAGAAAGCCACGGTTGGTGGGAAGGCGAACGAAATTTCGGTGAGCTGTTGGCTCTTGTTCACAGCGAGGTGAGCGAAGCTCTTGAAGAATACCGCACAGGACACAAGCCCGACGAAACATATTACGGAGAGGGCGGCAAGCCGGAGGGTATTCCAACGGAGCTTGCAGACATTATTATCCGAGTGCTTGACATCTGCGCAGCATACAATATCGATATTGGAGAGGCGATTATCAAAAAGTACGAATACAACAAGACGAGACCGTACAAGCACGGGGGTAAGGTTATATGACCAAATCAGACCTGGAACAAATTTATTACTTAAACAGGGAGCTGAAGCTATGGCGGGACGAACTCGAGCGTATAAGATGTCGTTCGCTTGTCGGCTCGCCCATGCCGCATAACGGGAGCGGTTCGGGGATATCGGACAAGGTGGCGGACAGAGCGGAAAAGATTATCGAGCTTGAGAGCCGCATTGCCGCAAAGCAAGATGAAATTCAGCGGCTCAGGGACGAAGCGGTAGCGTTCATTTCCGGCATTCCCGACAGCCTTACACGGCAGATTGTTTATTACCGCTGCGTCAGCCTGATGAGCTGGCGGCGAGTTGCTTATGAAGTCGGCGGGGGCAATACCGAGGAAAACGTCCGGCAGATTTATTCGCGATTTTTGCGCAGTTTGTAAAGCTGTCACAAATGTCACAACAACCTGTGGTATAATGGTAGCATGAAATAAGGCGCTCGGAGACGGGCGCTTTTTGCATTGGGAGGACCTATGAAGCGCTACTGTACCGTATGCCATAAAATACACGAAGGCCACTGCGTACCGCTCGCCCGCTTCAATACGCCGCGCAATTCCGCGGCGGACAAATTCCGTAATTCAAAGCCATGGAAACATAAGGCTGCGGCAATTCTCGACAGGGATTTCCACTGCTGCCGGGTATGCGCTTCCGGGGGAGTAATCTGTACCCGGGGGCTGTCGGTGCACCACATCATACCGCTGGCGGCGGATTATGACAAGCGGCTTGACGATGATAACCTGATTACGCTGTGCAGATACCACCATGAGCAGGCGGAGCGCAGCGCAATTCCGGCGGCGAGATTGCGGAGGCTGGCAGCGGAGGAGTTCCGGGCAGAGGATATCCCCCCTACCGTCACTTTAGTCAACTAAAGTTATGCCGCACATCGACGGTCCCCTCCGTAAACGAAAGATTCCCAAAATGAAGAAATCGAGGTGATATGCATGGCAAGACCGCCAAAGCCTGCGGCGGTGCTGGAGAGCGAGGGGCGCTCCCACCGGACAAAGGCGGAAATGGAACAGCGCAAAAAGGGCGAGGCTTCCATGCTCACCGGGCAGCGCTGTTTTGAGCGCCGCCGGGTTAAAGCCGACCCGATTGCGCACAAGGAATACCAGCGGCTGATTAAGCTAATGCGCGCCATCGGCAAGGACGACGCTTTGTATGCCCCGGAATACAACCGATACTGCGAGCTTTATTCCGAGGTGGAATTCTATCAGGACGAAAAGGCGGCGTTGGCTCGGGAATTATCGGAATTGAGGGTGCTGTCGCAGAAGGTCGCGGCTGCGGTTGAAGCGGTTTCCGAGCGGCTGGAGGAGGTTTGCGGCGCCGATGAAGCGGAGGTTATCGGTAAAATTCTGGGCGAAACGCTGGAGCAGAACAACGAGCTTCTGAGCCAGCGAGGGAAGCTTCTCAGGCAGATTTCAGACATCGACCTGAAGATCAAGCAGAAACGGGAAGCAATGTTTGCGATTGAGAAAGAAAACTGCATGACAGTTTCGGCGGCGCTTCGGACAATCCCAAAGGAAGCCGAGAAATCCGAGGGCGAGGACGAGCTTCTGAAAGCGCTGAGAGAGGATTGAAAGACGATGTCCGACATTCTGAACACTGTCAAGCTGCTTGTGGGCACGCTTGGAATGCGTTGCGAGTGCAGAGAGCTTCAAAGAAAAGCGCTTGACGCTGCGGGGCGGCTTTTGGCGAGAAATTCGCCGAGCAGTATAATCGAAGAAAGAGAGCGGCACTGGACTAAGGGCGAACATGGTTATTTCACCGGGAGTTATTCTGACGGTGGCGGAAGCTCGGGCGGGAAAACTCTTGACAAATCGGGTGGAAGTGGTATAATAAAATCAAGAAACCGTGTCGGCTCGCCGGTTAAACCGATTGAA
>CAYRLM010000034.1:0-15988 GCA_964425035.1 uncultured Ruminococcus sp. | reverse complement strand
TCACATTCCTCGGCGCATGTGCAATCAACGCACTTGGTATCGGCGACGGCTTCTCGCTGAAGCAGGCTGCCTCCATTGCGATTATCGGTGGTGCGGACGGCCCTACGGCGATCTTCCTTACCTCAAAGCTTGCGCCCGAGCTGCTCGGTTCCATTGCGGTGGCGGCTTACTCCTACATGGCTTTGGTGCCCGTAATTCAGCCGCCTATCATGAAGCTGCTCACCACCGAGAAGGAGCGCTCCGTCAAGATGGGTCAGCTCCGTCAGGTGTCGAAGCTTGAAAAGATCGTGTTCCCGATTGCGGTTACGGTCATCGTTTCCCTTATCGTTCCGGACGCAGCTTCTCTGGTGGGAATGCTCATGCTCGGAAACCTGATGAAGGAGTCAGGCGTTTGCGATCGTCTTGTAAAGACAGCCACAAACGAGCTGATGAACATTATCACGATATTCTTGGGCGTTACGGTCGGTGCAACGGCAGTGGCACAGAACTTCCTCAAGGTTGAAACGCTGCTTATCATTGCGCTTGGTCTTATCGCATTCTGTGTGGGTACTGCCTGCGGCGTGCTGCTCGGCAAGCTGATGTACCTGATTTCCGGCGGAAAGATCAATCCGCTGATAGGCTCTGCCGGAGTATCCGCCGTTCCTATGGCGGCTCGAGTATCTCAGAAGGTTGGTCAGGAAACAAATCCCTCAAACTTCCTGCTGATGCACGCAATGGGCCCGAACGTAGCAGGCGTTATCGGTTCTGCCGTCGCAGCCGGTGTGCTTCTGAGCGTACTGGGATAGAAGTGTTCCCCCAACATAAAAAAGATTATAAAATGCCTGCTTCATGCAGAGCAAAGCTTTTCGATAAAATTAGAACGGTCAAAACGACCGTTCTTTTTTTGTTTTGGTAAAGGGTATAGCAAAAAGATATTGCAAAATCATTGTAATAATGCTATAATAAATAAAAAAGAACAAGAAAGGTGATCCTCTTGAACCAGAAATTCAACAACCTCATTGACATGGACGATTACAGCGTTTCCCAATGGAACGCCATGGTAAGACTTGCGGAGGATATCATGCGCCGCCCGGAGAGCTATTCGGACAAGTGCCGCGGTAAAATCATGGCTACGCTGTTCTATGAGCCGTCCACCCGTACTCAGATGAGCTTTCAGGCGGCTATGATACGGCTTGGCGGAAGCGTTATCGGTTTTGACAATCCGGGGAATTCCTCTGTGTCAAAGGGCGAGAACCTCAAGGATACCATAAAAATAGTCAGCAGCTATTCCGACATTCTTGTAATGCGGCACAATCAGGAGGGCTCTGCGAGGGCGGCTGCGCTTTCGGCGGAATGCCCGGTGATAAACGCAGGTGACGGAGGACATCTTCACCCGACGCAGACGCTGACCGACCTGCTTACCCTAAAGACCGAGCTGGGACGTCTGGACGATCTCACAGTGGGACTTTGCGGAGATCTGAAATACGGAAGGACGGTTCATTCGATACTAAAGGCGCTTTCCTGCTATAAGAATAACAGGTTCATTCTGATATCCACCCCAACGCTGGGACTTCCCGAATATATCAAGGACGTGCTTCGGGCAAGAGGCTGTGAGTTCAGGGAGGTAAACACGCTGGAGGAAGCGCTGCCCGAGCTTGATATGCTTTATATGACGAGAATACAGCGGGAACGCTTTCCCAGCAGCGAGGAGTATGAGCGCCAAAAGGGAGTATACATACTCACCCGTGAAAAAATGCAGCTTGCACGGAAAGACATGATCGTAATGCACCCGCTGCCGAGAGTGAACGAGATAGAGGTAAGCATAGACGACGACCCGAGGGCAGCGTATTTCCGTCAGGCAAGGTGCGGAATGTTCGTGCGCATGGCGCTGATACTCACCACGCTGAACAACGAGATAAAGGCAAATCCGCTGCTGGTCGGAACGACCTATGACGACTGCTGCTGCACAAATCCCAAGTGCATAACGCAGACAGAAAAATATCTCCCGCACAGCTTCCGCAAATACGGCGATATGCTGGTGTGCGAATACTGTGACGAGAGAATTCTCATGAAATAAAGCCGCTGAGCCGCCCGGTAGAAGGACGGCTCTTTTGGAGGGACGATGGTAAACGACATAACGCAATTCGCAAAATATCGCGAGGAACGCAGCGGCGAGCTTGTTCTTTCCTGCTTTGCCGGCAGAAATTCGGTGAGCGCAGTGCTGTATGATACAGCGCTTTCGAGAAGCTATGCCCGTGCGGTGAGGTTCGGCTTCACCCTGACCCACAGCAATGCGGCAGAGGCTGTAAACGGGCTGCTGTCAAGGCTTCTCAGAGAAAGCCGCACCCCGGGAAATGCGGTGAGAAAGCTGGGCTTTGCCGCACCTGCGGACGTTACGCTGGCGCTGGAGGAAGCCTTTGACCCAACCGAGCTGTTTCTGCCGCCCGATATCGAGGTGGTGATACTTCCCATGCTGTCTGCGGCGGCGGGCGGCGAGCTTACTGCGGCGCTGGCGTATGCGTTAAAGGGGAACGGCAGCGTTATAGCGGCGGACATTAACGGAGGCTTCAGGGCGGCGGCGTACTCGGGCGGAACGGTCAGCTATGCCTGTATTCCGCTTAAGGGCGGACTTGACGGCACGGCGCTGGAAAGCGGAATGCCGCTGGAGAACGGAGCGATAGACCGACTCAGCCGCGAGCCGGACGGAACGCTTTGTTACAGCGTTATCGGTGACGGTGACGGTATAGGTATCTCCGCCCCGGCGGCAGCGCAGGCGGTGCGGATAATGCTGGATATAGGCGCTTTGGACAGCGACGGTATAATGACCGACCGTGATCTCTTCTACATTGGCGAGGATCATTACGTTTCACAATCGGACGTCCGTGCGGTGCAGTCGGACAAGGCGTCATGCCGTGCGGCTCTGGAGCGGTTCGGCGCTCTGGCGGGGCGGCACGACAGCGTGATAATTTCGGGGGAGGCTTTCGGCAGCGAGCAGGGTGCGGCGGCAATGGCTAGGCTCGGCGCAGTACCGAAAGGTCTGGCGGAAAGGTACGGCTGGAGCAGACGACCGGGGGAGCAGGGGCTTATTTACTGCCTGACAGACCCCGAGCTTCTTGCGAAAATGTACGGTCTGTGCGACACCGCCGCGGACATTTCACATCTTGTATATGATGGTTTTGACGATTTATACATAAAAAATCTCGCTTTTTAGGCGGATTTGTATGAAAATTCAGCGAAAAGCCCTTGATTTTTTCTGCAAAAGGTGCTATAATATTAAAGCATTTAGTATCCGTTAGTCTGCTTTCGGCAGATTAATGTGTGTTAATGCGAGGCTTTAAGCCAAACATTAAAAACGGATAGTCCGCTGTTATGGGGATTTCCCCGGCATTTTACGCCCGAATAAGTCGATTTCAAGAATATCCGAAAAACAGGAGGAAAAATATGGACGCATTAAAGCTCATCGAGCAGGGCAGCATGAAGGCTGAAGCTCCCGTTGTGGAGATCGGCGACCTTGTAAAGGTACATGTAAAGATCAAGGAAGGCGACAAGTTCCGTATCCAGATCTTCGAGGGTACCGTTATCGCCAAGAAGCACGGCGGTATCAACGAAACCTTTACCGTAAGACGTGTGGCACACGGCGTAGGTATTGAGAGAGTATTCCCGCTGCACTCACCGACAGTGGAAAAGGTAGAGGTTGTCAGAAACGGTAAGGTTCGCAGAGCCAAGCTGTATTATCTGCGCGACAGAGTCGGTAAGGCTGCCAAGGTTAAGTCCAAGGTTTAATCCGTTAAACCGAATTCCCCATTCATGCAATGCTCCGCTTCGGCGGGGCTTAGCGTGGATATGCTGAGAAAGAGTATGTGCAATGTCTGAGAACGAAAGACCGGAGGAAAACGCAGCGGAGCAGTCCAAAGTCGATCCGACGAGTGCTGAGGCTGAAAATATTCCGGCTCGGGATAACGAATCGGCGGTTCTTGACGAGAAATCCGAGGAGCCGGCAAAGCCGTTCGCAAATGCGCTCGAATGGGCGGGAAGCCTTGTTTACGCCGTGCTGGCTATGCTGGTGCTGAACCTGTTCGTGTTCCGTTCCATCACCGTCGATGGCAGGTCGATGAACAATACGCTTCAGGATCAGGACAGGGTAATTTCCACCAATTTCTTTTACACGCCGTCGAGGGGGGATATCGTTGTGCTTCAGGCTGACAGGATACCCAATCAGGACAGCGGAAAGTATGGCGAGCCTATCATCAAGCGTGTAATCGCACTTGCCGGAGATACCATAAAGTTTGATTTCGACAATGGCGAGGTTTATCTGAAAAAAGCGGGCGAGAGTGAATTTGAGCTGCTTGAGGAGGATTATATCGCCGCTCCGACGGTCAATGCGCTTGACCGACATTCCGGCGAGGAGCATACCGTTCCCGAAAACTGCGTATTTGTCATGGGCGACAACAGGAACAATTCCCTTGACAGCCGCAGCCTTATAGTCGGAGACGTTGACACAGACCTTATAATGGGCAAGGCGTTTGTGCGCCTGTTCCCGATAGATAAGTTCACATGGCTTTGAACGATGTAGGAAATATCCAGTGGTTTCCCGGACACATGACCAAGACCAGACGGCTGATAGAAGCCGATCTGAAAATGGTGGACGCCGTTGTTGAGATCACTGACGCAAGAATACCCGAGAGCAGCAGAAACCCGATACTGGACGAACTGGTAAAGGATAAGCCTCGGATTATTCTGATGAACAAGTGCGATTATGCCGATGAAGCTGCCACAAGAGCGTGGAAGCGGTTCTACGAGAAAAAGGGCATACGGGTGCTGACCTGCGACTGCCGGAGCGGTAAGGGGCTTAATGCGTTCCTGCCGGAGGTGAAGCGGCTGCTGGCGGAGCTTATCAAGCGCAGAAAGAAGCGCGGAATGATAGGCAAGGCGCTGCGGCTGATGGTTGTGGGCATTCCGAATGTCGGCAAAAGCTCGTTCATCAACAGAATGGCAAAAACAAAGAAAACCAAGGTGGGCGACAAGCCGGGAGTTACACGGGGAAAGCAGTGGGTATCCATTGACAGGGACGTGGAGCTTCTCGACATGCCGGGCATACTCTGGCCGAAATTCGACGACCAGCAGGCGGCTCAGCGGCTCGCATTCACCGGAGCGATAAAAGATGATGTCATGGACACCGAGGCGCTGGCGAGAGCACTGGGCGCTCTTTTGAAAGAGCAGTACCCGGAGTTGCTGAACGCACGTTATAAGCTAACCGATGACGAGGATATCCTGAGAGATATCGCACGTTCAAGGGGAATGCTGGTATCCGGCGGCGAGCCTGATACGGAGCGTGCCGCTGCTGCGCTGCTTGACGAATACAGAGGTGGAAAAATTGGCAGGATCACCCTCGAAAAGCCCGACGATTGAGCCGGAGCAGCTTACTCTGATAAGCGATGAAGAGCCTGATTTGTTTGGGTTTGACAGCGGCTTCCGTGCAAGGTACGGCGCTGTCTGCGGAATAGACGAGGCAGGAAGAGGGACGCTTGCGGGAGATGTGTTTGCTGCGGCGGTAATTCTTGACGAGGGAGTTGTCATAGAGGGCATAAACGACAGCAAGAAGCTGACCGAAAAGAAGCGTGAAGCCCTTTTTGACGAGATATGCGCAAAGGCGAGGGCTTACTGCATAGCAAGCGCGGACGTTGACGAGATTGAACGGCTGAATATCCTGCAAGCGGATTTTCTGGCAATGCGGAGAGCCTATAATGGGCTTGGGACGGCGGCAGGGATAGTGCTTGTGGACGGAAATCAGCTTCCGGAGCTTGACGCAGAGATGAAGTACGTCATAAAGGGCGACGCAAGGTCTGCGAGCATAGCTGCGGCTTCCATTCTGGCAAAGGTGTCAAGGGACAGATATATGAAGCGTATGGCGGAAAAATATCCGCAGTACGGCTTTGAAAAGCACAAGGGCTACGGCACCAAGGCTCATTACGCTGCGGTGGACGAGTTCGGCTTGTGCGAGATACACAGAAAGTCTTTCTTCAAAAAATATTTTGAGAAGAGGGCGGCTCATGGATAAGCTGGAAAAGGGCAGGCTCGGCGAGGACGCCGTTTGCGTGCTTTTGGAGCAGCGGGGACATGAGATCATCACAAGAAATTATCACAGACGCTGCGGCGAGATAGACATTATTTCACGCTGCGGAGAGTTTGTGGTTTTTACCGAGGTAAAGTCGAGAAAGCGCGGCAGTCCGGTTTCCGGGCTGGAGGCGGTGGATTTCCGCAAGCAGTCGAAAATAGTGCGAACTGCCGATCTGTGGCTTTCCGACAATGATATCGGGCTTCAGCCGAGATACGATATCGCCGAGGTCACGCTGGCGGGTAATGCTCCGAGGGTCGTTTCGGTACGGATCTTTGAGGACGCATTTACTGCGGACGGCATTTATACGGTCAATTAGACGCTCCGACAGTCGGCTGTGAGTGATATCGGAGGTTTACATGCCGTTATTCGGGCGCTGCGGCTGCCTATAAGTCTATGAAAGGACAATAAACATGAATTACAGAAGCACGAGAAATTCTTCTCTTAAGGTGACAAGCGCACACGCTATCACAAAGGGGCTTTCCGACGAGGGCGGTCTGTACGTTCCCGAAAGCATTCCTCAGCTGAGCAGGGAGGATATCCTTGCAATGTGCGGCAAGAGCTATGCGGACAGGGCGTTTGATGTGTTCAGCCGTCTGCTGACGGACTTCACTCCCGACGAGATACGTCACTGCGTGGACTCCGCCTATAATGACAAAAACTTTGACAGCACCAATATTGCGGAGCTGGCTAAGCTTGTTCCCGGTACATATGTGCTGGAGCTGTGGCACGGACCTACCTGCGCTTTCAAGGATATGGCGCTGCAGATACTTCCTTACCTGCTGACTACCTCCGCAAAGAAAACGGTGGACGGTAAGCATATCGCAATTCTCGTCGCTACCTCCGGCGATACCGGAAAGGCTGCGCTCGAGGGCTTCAAGGACGTTGACGGCACAAGCATTTCCGTATTCTATCCCGAGGACGGAGTAAGCAAAATGCAGAAGCGCCAGATGACCACGCAGGAGGGCGCAAACGTCAGCGTGTGCGCCGTTAAGGGCAACTTTGACGACTGTCAGAACGGCGTAAAGGCTATTTTCACGGATAAGTCCATTGCCGACAGGCTTGCCCGCAACAATATTCTGCTTTCCAGCGCAAACTCCATTAACTGGGGCAGACTTGCGCCGCAGATAGTTTATTACGTTTCCACCTATGCCGAGCTGCTCAAAAACAAGGAGATAGAGTTCGGCGAGAAGATAAACATCGTTGTTCCCACGGGCAACTTCGGCAATATCCTTGCGGCATATTACGCTAAGCTTATGGGTATCCCGGTAAACAAGCTTATCTGCGCCTCCAACAGCAACAACGTGCTGACCGATTTCATCAACACCGGCGTTTATGACAGGAACAGAAAGTTCTACACCACCGTATCGCCGTCTATGGATATTCTTATTTCCTCCAATCTTGAGCGTCTGCTTTATCACCTCACCGACGGTAACGACGCAGTTATCGGCGACTGGTTCGGAAAGCTGAAATCCGAGGGCAGATACGAGGTGACGGCTGATGTCAAGGCAAAGATAGACGAGCTTTTCTGGGCGGGCTGCTGCAGCGACGACGAAACCAAGGCCGAGATAAAGTCCGTGTTTGAAGGTTACAGCTACCTGCTGGATACGCATACCGCTGTTGCGGCAAAGGTGTATGAGGATTACAGAAAGGCTACCGGCGACAATACCAAGACAGTTATCGCTTCCACGGCCAATCCCTACAAGTTCAGCGGTGCGGTTTATGAGGCAGTCGGCGGCGTTGTGTCCGACGATGAGTGGCAGAATATCGCCGAACTGGAGAAAAAGACCGGCACAAAGATGCCCGCACCGCTTGCGGCGACAAAGAACAAGGAAATCCGCTTCACGGATACTGTCGAGAAGCAGGAGATGCCCGAGGTAGTCTGCAAATTCCTCAAATCATAAGATAATTAGCTGGGAGGCTGACATTGCTTTACACGATCGGCGACCTTCATCTGTCGTTAGGCTGCGATAAGCCTATGGATATCTTCGCAGGGTGGAGCAACTACATGGAAAGGCTTGAAGCCAACTGGAACGGCAGGATCACCGACGATGATACCGTGGTGCTGCTGGGCGACCATTCGTGGGCGCTGAAACTGGAGGACAGCCGCAGGGATCTGGAGTACATCAATTCAAGGCTGAACGGGAAGAAGATCTTCGTCAAGGGCAATCACGACCTGTGGTGGTCAACGATGAACAAGCTCAATGCCTTTGTGCAGTCCAACGGATTTGACAGGATAAGTTTTCTGTTCAACAATGCGTATTTGGTCGATGGCGTGTCGGTCTGCGGCACACGGGGCTGGATCCGCGAGCACGGCGAAACTCCCGACCGGAAGGTGCTGCTGCGCGAGGCGGGCAGGCTGGAGGCTTCCCTTAAAGAGGGCGTGAGGCTCGGAGGCGAGCTTATCGCATTTATACATTATCCGCCGATATACCGTGCGGAGGAAAATGTCTATCTGACCGACGTGCTTCAGCGCTACGGCGTCAGGAGGTGCTATTACGCACACCTGCACGGCGCAAGCATCAGAGGAGCGCTGAACGGCGTCAGCAACGGCATAGAATACCGTCTTGTATCAGCGGACGGCGTGGGCTTTGACCCGGTTCTTATCAACCGTGCTTAATGTGGTACGGTTTCTGAAAATAATACGTCCTGAGGGACAAGGAAGGAAAACATTATTATGGAGATCATTTCCCAGAACAGCACAGCTACAAATACTACCGCTATTGAGTTCGCATTCAGCGCAGAGGAATTCGAGAATGCGATTTCCGCAGCTTACGGCAAGAGAAAGAAGAACATCACCGTTCCCGGCTTCCGCAAGGGCAAGGCACCCCGCAAGGTGATCGAGGCTCAGTACGGCGCAGGCGTGTTCTATGAGGACGCAGTAAACAGCCTGTACAGCCAGAATATTGCCGAGATAGTTGAAAAGACCGGTCTTGAGGTTGTTGACGTTGACAAGACAGAGGTCGTTGACGTAAGCAAGGAGAACGGCGTTAAGTTCAAGGCAGATCTCATCACAAAGCCTGTTGTGGAAATTTCTGACTACAAGGGATTAGAAGTAAAGAAAACAACCAAGAATGTAGATGACGCTGCTGTTGACGCAGAGATTGAAAAGGTACGCAACAGAAACGCAAGAAGCATTTCCGTTGAGGGCAGAGCCGCAGAGAACGGCGATACCGCCGTTATTGATTTCGAGGGCTTCCTTGACGGTGTTGCTTTCGAGGGCGGCAAGGGCGAGAAGTTCCCGCTGGAACTCGGTTCCGGTTCGTTTATCCCCGGCTTTGAGGAGCAGATCGTCGGCAAGAATATCGGCGATGAATTTGACGTAAACGTGACCTTCCCCGAGCATTATCAGGCGGAGAACCTTGCAGGCAAGCCCGCGGTATTCAAGTGCAAGCTGCACGAGCTGAAGGGCAAGGAGCTTCCCGAGCTGGACGACGAGTTTGTCAAGGACGTAAGCGAGTTTGACACTCTTGACGAATATAAGGCTGACATCAGAAGCAAGCTTGAAAAGACCGCTGCCGATGAAGCAAGCACCAACCTCGACAACGAACTGGTAGACGCTGTTATCGCAAAGATGTCCGCAGAGGTTCCTCAGGTAATGTATCAGCGCCGTATCGACGACATCGTTCGCGAGTGGAGCGCAAGAAACCGTATCCGTGTCGAGGATTACCTCAAGTACACAGGCACGACAATGGATCAGTTCAGAGCTAACTTCACCGAAGTGGCAAAGCGTCAGGTTGACCTGCGCCTCGCTCTCGAGAAGATTGCCCAGATCGAGAACATCACCGTTTCAGACGAGGATCTCGAGAAGGAATATGCGACAATGGCAGAGCAGTATAAGATGGACGTTGACAAGGTAAAGTCTGCGGTTCCTGCCGATGCCGTAAAGAACGATCTCAGCATCGAGAAGGCTCTTGATCTGGTTCGTGATTCCGCAAAGATCGAGGAAGTTACCGAATAAGCATATTGTGCGGCTCCGGTCAAGGCCGGGGCTGCAATGTACCTTTAGACTTGCGGTTTCCGGCAGCGTTCACAAATGTTTTAACTGCCGGCAATGGCAGCCGCTTATGCGGAGAAAGGAGTACTATGGCTTATATTCCTTATGTAGTTGAACAAAGCAATCACGGCGAGCGTTCCTACGATATTTTTTCGCGCCTGCTCAATGACAGGATAATTCTTCTGCACGATCAGGTGAATTCTGCGACCGCAAGCGTTGTTGTCGCAGAGCTGCTTTATCTTGAGGGACAGGATCCCGACAAGGATATTTACCTGTATATCAACAGTCCGGGAGGATCTGTTTCTGACGGTATGGCTATCTATGACACAATGCAGTATATCAAGTGCGACGTGTCTACCATATGCACCGGCATGGCGGCTTCAATGGGAGCGTTCCTGCTGTCCTCCGGCGCAAAGGGCAAGAGAATTGCTCTGCCGAACAGCGAGATCATGATTCACCAGCCGCTTATTTCAGGCAGCGGACTTTCCGGTCAGGTAACCGATATCATGATACATTCCAATTATCTTCAGCGCACCAAGGAGCGCCTGAACAAAATACTCAGCGCCAACACCGGCAAGCCCTATGAGGATATCTGCCGCGACACCGAGCGTGACAACTTTATGTCCGCCGAGGAAGCTCTGGAGTATGGTCTGATCGACAAGGTATACAGCAGCAGGGCTGATATCAAGTAAGTAAACCGCCCCCGAACACGTCGGACGATGTGATCGGTGGTAATTCGGGCGAGCGCCGGAGAGCGACTGCTTTCCGGGCGTTTCGCTGTTTTGGGAGGGACACATAATTATGATGGTTTGCTCCTTTTGTGGAAAGAATGAAAACCAGGTAAGGCGCATTCTTTACGGAGGAATGGGCGAGAATTCCGTTATATGCAACGAGTGTATTCTCGCTTCTTATAATATGCTGGTCGAAAGCGGCGACATAAAGTCCGGCAAAATCGGTCAGCCGGCAGCTCCGGAAAAGGAATCCGGGTTTATTTCGGACAGCAGCGAGCTGATGAAGCCGGAGGATATCAAGAAGTATCTGGATCAGTATATTATCGGGCAGGACGAGGCTAAGAAAATTCTCAGCGTATCCGTATACAATCATTACAAGCGCACTTTCCTCAACGACGCAGAGACGGACAACGAGGTTGAGCTTCAGAAGAGCAATGTGCTGCTGCTCGGCCCTACGGGCGTCGGCAAGACTATGCTGGCGCAGTCGCTGGCGAAGCTTCTCAACGTGCCGTTTGCCATTGCGGACGCCACCACGCTGACCCAAGCCGGGTACGTCGGCGAAGATGTCGAGAATGTACTTTTAAGGCTGATTCAGGCGGCCGATTATGACGTTCCGGCTGCGGAGCGGGGAATTATCTACATTGATGAGATTGACAAGATTTCACGCCGCAGCGAAAATACATCTATCACCCGCGACGTAAGCGGCGAGGGCGTACAGCAGGCGCTGCTGAAGATCGTGGAGGGAACTGTGTCAAACGTACCGCCGCAGGGCGGCAGAAAGCACCCTCATCAGGAGTTTATACAGATAAACACGAAGAATATTCTGTTCATCTGCGGCGGCGCTTTCGATGGTCTGGAAAAAATGATAGCCTCCCGTGTGTCCAGTTCGGCTATGGGCTTTGGTGCAGAGGTTTCCTCCAAGAAGGAAAAGGAGAGCTACCGGATACTGCATCAGGTAAGTCAGGAGGATTTGGTGAGGTTCGGCATAATTCCGGAGCTTATCGGACGTCTGCCGGTTGTCACGGTGCTTGACGCACTGGACGAGGAGGCGCTGGTGCGTATACTGGACGAGCCGAAGAATGCGCTCATCAAGCAGTACAAGTACCTGTTTGAAGCCGACGGAATAAAGCTTGAGTTCCAACCGGAGGCTCTTAAGGCTATCGCAAAGAAATCCATAGAGCGCAACACAGGTGCGAGAGGTCTGCGTTCCATCGTAGAGCAGACGCTGCGTGACATTATGTTCACCGCACCCAGCGACGATACAATCAGCAAGATAACTATTACCGCTGACTGCGTTGAGGGCAAGGGCGAACCGCTTATCGAGCGTGACAAGCCTACAAAGAAGTCTGTCAGAAAATCGGCAAAGCAATAAACTTAACGGCAGATTTTGTGTCTGCCGTTTTTTGTCTAATAAACTCAGAACGTTTATTATGGTTGCAATGTACTTGCGCATACGCAAATTAAAGATTTGCTGTTGCATATCGTATGAGGGAAAATATGGCTGATAAGGCGTTTGACAGAATATACAACGTGGTTCGGAAAATTCCGCACGGCAGGGTGGCGACATACGGTCAGATCGCCATGCTTGCAGGAAATCCCCGTTGGGCAAGAGCGGTGGGATATGCGCTTCACGCAAATCCCGAACCGGGGATAATTCCATGCCACAGGGTTCTCAACAGATTCGGCAGGACTTCTCCGGCATTCGCTTTCGGCGGCTCGGACAGACAGGCGGAGCTGCTTCGCAGCGAGGGCGTGGAGGTGTCTGATGACGGGTATGTTGATCTTGAAAAATACCTGTGGAACGGCTTGTGACTGTATTCGGGAATATTATTCCACTGAAATCGGGAGGGTATATGATTAAGGAAATATTAAGGCTTTTGAGCAGTATTGCAATGCTGGCGGCGGTTATAATCGGCGTTATGTATGCGGACAAAACGATTAAGCGGTTTAAGGACAGCGGCGAGGACATAATCGACCTTTGACGGCAATTTACAAATGGTAATCGCAGATCGGACAATTATATGAAATAGTGAATATAAGAGAACCAAATACCGAAGCGAATTGAGCGATTGGCAATGGAAAAAGATGGCTGAATTCTTTCCAAAAGATTTTGAGTTTACCGCTTGTTCCGATGAAGCAACAGACAGTCGGATATTTTCGGATTTTTTCAGTGTGGATTCAACCATTATTTCAGCGCCGTCTTTTAAAAAAACGCAGCCCGGCAGTGCGACCCTAAGGTTCATCAAACGAAAAAGAGAAACTTATATTACTTCGGAATCAAAGCCCATATCGGTGTTGATAAAGGCAGCGGTATCAGAAAATTGTCTGTAAGCGGACAATATTTAATTTCACCGCATATCTTTCGGTTCAAACGGCGATTTGCCGTACTTAGTCCGAAATTCTGCCGGCGTATAACCGGTATGCTTTTTGAAAACAGTGTAAAAGTATTGCAGGTTGGTAAAGCCGCATTGCTTTGCAATCTCTTTGGCGCTGCCGTTTTCAAATGCAAGCAGCCGCTCCGCCTCCCCAATACGCCGATTTATCAGATACCGAATAATCGAATAGCCTGTTTCCTCCTTGAATTTCCGCTCCAGATAGTAGGCGCTGAAATAAAACCGCTTCTCCAAATCCGCAAGCTTCAGTTCCTTTTCAAAATTCTCGTTGAGGTACTTGGTCAGCTGCCGAACCACTTGATGAGAATCGGGCTTATGCGCCGCCGCTCTCTGCGGCAAACAGCTTTCAATGCAGCTTTGAATCGCTTTGAGTACCCCGTCCGTTACCTTTTGATAGCCTGTCGGCTTCTCTCTTGCAAGCGAAAAGAGCAAATAGAACGCCTGCTCCAGAAACGGCAGATATGTCCCCACATCAAATATTGCGTATGCTGTTTCGCCTAAGTGAAAGCTATCAGCCGAATCTCTGCCGGGCGTCTGCTTGATTCCAAGGCAGAAATAGGAAAACGGCTGCAGGCGGTCAGCTTCCTCCGAATGCAGCACGCCGACATTCTTCAAATACATCTTCCCTCTCTCGACCGTATCCAGCTTCCCGTCCGAGCAGACATACTCCTTCCCCTGCAGTACCAGCGAAAGTTCAATCATGTCCTGATGCGAATGCAGCTGAAACGACCAGTCCTCACCCTGCTGCATAGAAACATAGGTCAGCTTGTCCGCATAAAAATCACCCTGCTCCGACTCAGGTATGTCAAGATTGATACTCTCCAACACCAAATCAATCACCGCCTTTTTCTATATTGTGGCATATTTCTTGCAAAAATGCAAAATTACAAAACAAAATGCACGATAGCAAAACAAAAACCGCAAGATAACAAAATAAATATGCAAGATAGCAAACCGTATCGAAAAAACGCTTTATTTTCAGGCGTTTTTTAGGGCAAGAATACAAACTGATTTTTTCGGTTTTGGGATTGTTGTTTAACAAACAATAATGTATGATATTATTGTAATAAATTTTATACAAAGGAGATTTATTCTTATGAAAATGACCGCAGGAATTTACCATGGCCCCGGCAAAGTGACCGTAGAGCAGATTGACAAACCCGAAGTTAGCGACGGCGCTATCATCGTGAAGAATATCCGCTCCGGCATTTGCGGAACCGATTTGCACGCTTACACCATTGAGGGCGACGGTGTCGGAATCCACGCCGGCAATCAGTTCGGTCACGAGATGAGCGGCGTAATCGAGTCTGTCGGCAAAGGCGCACCGTATAAAGAGGGCACTCGCGTCTTTATCAATCCGTGTACTTTCAAGGAACCGACAGCCGAGATGAGCGTTCTGGAATGCTGCGATATGGCAGGCGCTTTCTCGCAGTACATCAAGGTTGAAAAACCGAAGGAAGGCTATAACGTCTACACCTTGGACGAAAGCTTACCGTGGGACGTTGCTGCAATGATTGAGCCAATCAGCGTTGCGCTCAACGGCATTATGCTCTGCCACCCGAAAAAAGGTCAGAAGGCTGTCATCTACGGCGGCGGTATCATCGGTCTGTGTGCGCTTGCTTGCTTCCGTTACCTCGGCATTGAGGACGTTATCGTTACCGCAAGAAATCCGCTGCGTGTCGGCAAGGTCAAAGAAATGGGCGGCATTGTCTGCGACACAAGAGAAACCACCGTTCCCGAATTTGTCATGAAAACATTCGGCAAACAGACAGGCAACAGCGGCGAAGATGTTTGGGACGCAGACATTGTCGTTGACTGCGCAGGTTATGAAGGCTCCTTAACCGAAATCTTCAATTATTCAAAACCCGGCTCATACATTTCGGTTGTAGCTCTGGGTACAGCTGAAGAAAAATTCACCGGTCGTGACATCGCTTTCAAAGCGGTCAACATCGTCGGTTCTTTTGCTTATTCCTGCGAAGTCATTGCGCAGGCGGTTAAGATGGTTACAGATAAGCCTGATTTGTTCCTGCCGATTGCTACCGCTACCTACGGCGTAAGCCAGCTGCCTGAGGCATTTGAGGCTGCAAAGGTTAGCTCCAAGAACGTTAAGGTTCTGATTGACCTCAGCAAATAAGCCAATTCCCAATGAATATCAAAAATCCTGTCGGAGCGTTATGCGCCGGCGGGATTTTTTTACCTGGCTTAAGTGCAATCATAAATACCTCATCAAAATTACTCACTCCCCAAAAAATCCAATGTTCATTTTATTTTAACACATTTTGCTCCATAAGTCAATCACTCAAGAAAGCTCTCCTGCTCAATATTAACACCGTTTTGAATTATAAGCTGGCTTTTGGGCAAAAGAAAAAAGCACTATAACCCTGATACGAATTGTATCAAAATTATGGTGCTGTTATGGCGTAGAAAGATGGATTTGAACCCCAAATGAAATTTACGTAAAATGTGCTTTTTGACAATTATTTGCCGAAAATATCATTGAAGTAATCGTTCATTTTTTGCGCAACCCTGGCTTGTTCTTCTTGATACGGGTACTAATACGCCTGTTTTAACATATTGGGTGTTGAGTCCCATTCTTTCCATGGCATACTTATCAGGTATGTTCAGCTTTAACATGGAGCCTGCGTTTGCATGACGCAGGGAGTGCATGGTATAATATTTGATGTTGTTTGCTTCGCAAACCTACTTGGTTTCTTATTGATTTGGCTGAAATTATTACGTTGCATAGTTCGGTATCCCCGAACGGTTGACGGCG
>CAYRLM010000033.1:0-16040 GCA_964425035.1 uncultured Ruminococcus sp. | reverse complement strand
AAAAAGGCTGGACCGAAAACTTTTATTCCGCTGCGGCGGGGTTTTCGACAAGCTGAAACCGTAATATAAACATTATACGTTTATATTATAGCATTTATCCAAAAAATATTCAACCGATTTCGGCAAGTTTTATTATTACAGTTTTGTAACAAATTCAGCCGTTTCGCCTGTTTTCAGGCTTTTTTGTACGTCTATCAGCCGTTGGTTGGAGCTTCCCCTGTATTGCAGCGACAGGGAGCGCTTGGAGATATCAAAGCGCCCGTCAACAAGTATGTCCGTTATTTCCAGCAGCCTGCCGACATATTCTTCCCGCTGCGCTTTTTCCGTCAGCTCCTCAAACGTCCAGCCGCTGTAACACATGATGTGTTTCCCTGCGGCTCTGAACCTGCTGCCGAGTTCACAGAGCGCCTGCGCCTGACAGAACGGTTCGCCGCCCGAAAATGTAACGCCGCCGCACAGGGGATTTTCCATGCACTGTTCATAGAGAGCGTCTGTGTCGGTAAGCCTGCCGCCGCCAAAGTCGTGGGTTTCGGGATTGTGGCAGCCGTCGCAGTGATGGGGGCAGCCCTGCACGAATACAACAAACCGCAGTCCGGGACCGTCAACTATCGAGTCCTCTACGGTTCCCGCTATTCTTATTTGCATAATATTACCTCGTATAAAACTGAGCGGAGTGCCGCCGTAAAAGGCACTTCGCTCAGCGTACTGTTCCTTATTCCTCGGAGATGCCGTGCTTTACACGGTCGGACTCCTCGGCACGTTTTGCGTTATTGAAGCGGTCGAGAGTTCCCACCAGATAGCCCGTAATGCGGCGGATACGCTCAAACGCTATTTCCTCTTCCTTACGGTGGCAGCAGGGGCATTCGTCGTCGATTATGCCCGTGTAGCCGCAGCTGGGGTCGCGGTCGATTGGGTGGTTTATTGCGCCGTAGCCTATGCCCTGTTCCTTCATGCAGCGAACTATCTGCTCGAATGCGTCAAGGTTTTTCAGCGGATCTCCGTCAAGCTCGATGTAGCTGATGTGACCGCCGTTGGTGAGTGCGTGATAGGGCGCTTCCAGCTTTATCTTGCGGTAAGCGCTGATGTTGTAATAAACCGGCACATGGAAAGAGTTGGTGTAATAATCGCGGTCGGTGACGCCCGGTATCTCGCCGTACAGCTTCTTGTCTATGCGAACAAATCTTCCGGAAAGTCCCTCCGCAGGGGTAGCAAGCAGACTGAAATTCAGGTGTGTTTTTTCGCTTTCATCGTCCATGCGTTTTCTCATGCGTGTGATAATATCAAGACCGAGCTTCTGCGCTTCCGGGCTTTCGCCGTGATGAACGCCGATCAGTGCCTTGAGGCATTCCGCCAGACCGATGAAGCCCATGGAAAGCGTGCCGTGCTTGAGTATCTCGGCAACGCTGTCGTTGTCGGACAGCTTCTCCGAGTCTATCCACACGCCCTGACCCATCAGGAACGGGAAATTCTTCACGAGCTTGCGGCACTGTATCTTGAAGCGGAACACAAGCTGATCCACTACCATATCCATCATGTCGTCAAGGGAAGAGTAGAACTTGTCAAGATCCCCCCGTGCTTCAATGGCAAGGCGAGGGAGATTTATTGTGGTGAAGCTGAGGTTGCCGCGGCCGGTGACTATTTCACGGGTGGGATCGTACACGTTGCCGATAACTCTCGTGCGGCAGCCCATATAAGCCGCTTCGGTGTGGTAATCTCCCGGCTTGTAGTACTGGAGGTTGAACGGTGCGTCAAGGAACGAGAAGTTCGGGAACATACGCTTTGCGGATACCCTGATAGCCAGCTTGAACAGGTCGTAGTTCGGGTCGCCGGGGTTATAGCTGACGCCCTCCTTGACCTTGAAGATGTGTATCGGGAATATCGGGGTTTCACCGTTTCCGAGGCCGTGTTCCTCTGCCAGCATGACGTTGCGGATTACCATTCTGCCCTCGGGCGAGGTGTCGGTGCCGTAGTTTATCGAGGAGAACGGGTTCTGTGCGCCGGCTCTGGAGTTCATTGTGTTGAGATTGTGGATAAGCGCCTCCATAGCCTGATAGGTGGCACGGTCGGTTTCCGCCTCGGCGAGCTTTTCGGCTCTGTCCTGATAGTGGGAGAAATTCTCGCCGTATTTTCCGGCGATCTTTTCCCATTCCTTGGATTTATAGTCGTCGTTGTTCTGAAGTCTGGGGCAAAGTCCGGTTTCCTCATAAATTTCGTCTGCGGTCTTTTTAAGCTCCTCAAGGATATCCGTGAAATTGTCAAGACCGAGGGAAAAGGAAATGGCCTTTGCGAGGTTGTTTGTATAAAGTCTGCGGAAGGTTTTCTTTACGCCCTCCGCCATCGCATAGTCGAAATTCGGCACGGACTGACCGCCGTGCTGGTCGTTCTGGTTGGACTGTATGGCAATGCAGGCGAGCGCCGCATAGCTGGAAATATCGTTCGGCTCACGCAGATAGCCGTGGCCTGTGGAAAATCCGCCGTGAAACAGCTTCAGCAGATCTATCTGGCAGCAGGTTGTCGTGAGCGTGAGAAAATCGAGGTCGTGGATATGTATGTCGCCGTTGATATGAGCCTGTGAGTGCTTGGGGTCGAGGACATACATTTCGTTGAACTGCTTTGCGCCCTCGCTGCCGTATTTCAGCATGGTTCCCATTGCGGTATCGCCGTCGATGTTGGCGTTCTCGCGCTTAATGTCGCAGTCTGACGCGGATTTGAAGGTGAGATCCTCGTATATCTTCATCAGGGTGGAGTCCATCTCACGGGCTCTTGTGCGGTCGGCACGGTAGAGAATATAAGCCTTTGCGGTCTTGGCATGACCCTCCTCCACGAGCACCTTCTCCACCATATCCTGTACCTCTTCGACGGAGGGATTGCGCCCGATTATTTCCTCGGAAAGCCGCTGGCACACCTTGTCGGCAAGGCTCATCGCTTCGTTGTAATCCCTGCCGCCGACGGTCTGCGCCGCCTTGAATATCGCATTGGCGATTTTTTCTATGTTGAAAGGCACCTGCCGCCCGTCACGCTTTTTTATCATTGTGATCATTGCCATTTGTATGAACTCCTTTTGTTAAATGAATTGAATAACACAATATCTTGTATCGAAAAACGCCGATATATCTATTATATAGGCATATCATGAATTTGTCAAGGTATAATAAAAATAACTTTTGCACAAATCAGACTATCATATTTCGTGGAATATCACAAAAATCAGCCTCGAAGAAAAGCCACAAAATGTGGCATAAGTCCGTCAATCGGCGACACGCAACGGATTGTAAATTTTAACCAGAAGCAAAATTGCGGACACTTGTTGCATATTGACGAAAGCAGTGTCGTGTGATATAATCCATATGGAGAAAAAAGCATTGGAGTGTGATTAATGCCGCAGAAATTCAGATATTCCGATGACGGAAGCCGTTATCATACGCTGAAATACCACAACCTGCACACATGGGGCAGACCGATGTACAAAGCCGTTGTGGACGCAGGCTTCACCTGCCCGAATATTGACGGGAAATGCGGTAATTCCCGCACGGCACGCAGCAATACGCCCAACGCGGCAAACGGCGCTTTGCCCCAAAATTACGGCGGGTGCATATACTGCTCGGGCGGCAGCGGATATTTCACTGCCCCGGAGCTTTCGGTGAGGGAGCAGCTGCGGCGTGAAGCCGCACGCATACGGGAGAAGCACCCGGAGGCCGGGATAATAGCTTACTTTCAGCCGCACACAAATACATACGGCAGCATTGAGCGGCTCCGCAGTGTATACGGACAGGCGCTGGAGGCGGGGGTTGACGGTATTTCGGCGGCAACACGGGCGGACTGTATCGACAGTGAGAAGGCTGCGCTGCTGGCATCGCTCCCTGTTCCGGTTACGGTGGAGCTGGGTTTGCAGACAGCGCATGACAGCACGGCGGAATTCATCAACCGCGGTCACAACTTTGCGCAGTTCGCAGAGGGCTATAATATTACAAGGGACGCCGGGCTGCGTGTCTGCGTGCATATAATAAACGGACTTCCCGGAGAAACGCCGGAGATGATGCTTCGTACTGCGGAGATACTGGGGAAGTTGCGTCCCGACGGTGTAAAGATACATCTCCTGCATGTTGTTGAAGGCACGGCGCTTGCCGGGCTGTGGCGCAGGGGAGAATACGCCCCGATGAGCATGCGGGATTATATTGACATAACGGTAGGACAGCTGGAGCTGCTGCCGCCGGAAACGGTGATAGAGCGCCTGACGGGGGACGGCGACAAAAGCACGCTTCTCGCTCCGCTGTGGAGCAGGGACAAGCGTTCGGTGCTTGGCGGCATAATGAAGCGCCAGAAGGAGCTTGACAGCGTTCAGGGCTGCCGTTTTCGGGAGGTATAGATGGACATCTGGTCAATGACAAGGTCTGCTTTGGAGGAATGGTTTCTCCAAAAGGGCGAAAATCCGTCAAAGGCGGCGCTGATTTTTGAGCAGATATATAGGAGAGGTATCCGGGACTTTTCGGAGCTTCCCTTTGCGGAACGCATAAAGACCGCATTGGCGGAGAAATTCTCGCTTGAGCTGCCGCAAACGGAAATTGTGAGCCCGCAGGAAACGCTTCGCTTATTCCCCGCAGCTTCTGACATCGGCACGGACGCCGCACGGCAAATCGGCTCCGCCGAGAAGCTGCTGCTCAAGCTTTCCGACGGGGAATTTGTGGAGAGCGTGCTTATGCGGCAGAAATACGGCGTCAGCGTGTGCGTTTCAACGCAGGTGGGCTGTGCCATGGGCTGCAAATTCTGCCAAAGCGGACGGCTGAAAAAGCGCCGCAGCCTGACCGCCGGAGAGATGACCGCACAGGTGATGAAGCTGAAGCAGATATATTCCGCGGAAATACACAGCGTGACTGTCATGGGCATCGGCGAGCCGTTCGACAATTTTGAAGCTGTGAGGGATTTTTGCGATATCATTACGGACAGCAGGGGACTTGCGCTTGGTGAAAAGCATGTTACGGTGTCCACCTGCGGAATAGTTCCCGGCATAAACCGCTGGGCGGAGCTTACGCACCCATGCAGCCTTGCGGTGAGCCTTCATGCGCCAGATGACGCTCTGCGCTCCGAAATAATGCCGGTGAACCGCCGCTATCCGGTGCGTGAGGTAATTGCGGCGGCAAGGGCTTTTGCGGAGCGCCATAATCGCCGTGTAACGCTGGAATACGTTATGCTGAGCGGCGTGAACGACAGCCCGGAGCAGGCGGAGAAGCTCTCGGAGCTTGTTGCGGGGAGCGGGTGCTTTTATGTGAATATTATTCCATACAACGGCAATGACAGCGGCTTTGAAAGGAGCAGCCGCGAGCGCATAGCGGCGTTCTATGACGTGCTGAAGAAAAGGGGAGTTTCCGTGACCATGCGACGGGAATTCGGCAGCGCCATCGGTGCGGCATGCGGTCAGTTAAGTTCGGAGCATGGGGGATAACGAAGCGCCGCAGTCTTATCGGGACTGCGGCGCTTTCGGATAGGCGGCGTTATCATCTGTGATTGTTCGAGCTTGCCATCAGCGTGATGTTTATGTGATTTTTGTTCACCTTGCACATACGAGCGCACATTCCCATAACATAATCAAGCTCTTTTGCGGTCATTCTGCCGGCGTTGTTTTTAACGAATTCACTCATTTCATCGCACCAGCTTAACGCCATGTCAAATTTGTTCCCCGAAATGCCGAGCGCTCGTTTGAGCGTTTCTTTTTTTTCGGTATTTCTGCCTTTCAGAATATTTTGTATTTCGGCTAAGGCATTGAGAAAATAATGTATTATCCCGTTGTCCGCATTTCCCTCGGTTTCAAGCCGCAAGATAAAATCGTGTGCGAAGCGGTAGTATGATTCGTAGAAGCATGGGCAGCTGCAATTACGAACGCAATTCATCAAATCTTGTTTTTTCATCGCTCTGTTCCTTTAAGAAAAAATTTGTTTGAGCTTATTAATGTTATAAAGGCAGTCGTCCGAAGCGTTTGCGGAATATTCTTTTGAGAGTTCCGCAGCGTATTTCGAGGGCTTGCGTCCGATATAGCGTTCATTTGTTATCTCGATTTTCACGCTGCCGAAGCCGTGCGCACGATTACCGCCGAGCTTTGGCAGAAAATTCTCTTCATTTCCCGTGTAACCCATTGAAAACACCAACAGCGAAAGCTCCTCTTCGGTGACTTTGCGGAAGTAAACCCTGCCCGTGAAAACCGTGCCGACTCCGACGGCTTCGACGGTGTAAAGTTTCGGCGCAAAATTTCCGTTCATTGTCGGAGCGTCTTTTTTGCGGTAGAATTTATAGCCTTCTTTTTTGATTTTGGGCATAAACGGCACCGGAACGGACTTCGAGAGAATTTTTGTATCTTTGGGAGCTTTCAAATCGTCAAAATCCACTCTGCCGGCGAAGCTCAACGTACCGAATGTGTCGCAGACAATACAGCGATTGTCCGCTTTGCAGCGATTGTCCGGTGAGCACGACCGTGACACTGCCGCCGCAATTCCGCGAACGCAGCCTTTCAGCGATGAACCGGGGATTACGGGCGAACCGTCGAAGCGTAAAATCTCCGATTTCATGCCGCTTATGTCGGTGGAATTCTGCCCGCACCCGATTCTCAGCGGCTGCACCGTTGTCACGGAAATATCGTAATATCCGCTAATTTCCGTGCGGTTGTAGATTTCCCTCTCGGTATACGGCACAAAATCATAATTCCGGTTATCCGCCATTTCCGCACACCTCCCTGTAATGCTTCGCAGCGTCCCCAAGACTTTCCGCGGAATATCCCTTTTTTTCGGTGAGGTCGCGATTGAATCCGTCAATGGTCGTAATTCTGAAGCTTTTTACCGTCATCTTTCCGAAGCCCCGGCTCTTGCGCCCTCCGATTCTGATAAAGCCCTCGTTAAGCAGCTCCAGCGCCTCTATAAGGAACAAAATTTCCTTGTCGTAGTAATTCACCACCGTAAATCCCGCCCCGAAATCACCTTTTTCCACTGCGAGAACGTTGTTAAGCGTGCCTTTCTTTGCCGACTGCAAACACGGGTCTAATGCCGTAGTCTGGCGCACCGTCATACCCACTTTGCCCAATGCGTATGCGTCGTGAAACGAAATTCTGCCCGTTTGCGCTTTTTGGTCATTGCCGTTCAGCGTACCGAAAAGCGATCCGGTGTCAAGCGTTTCATAGCCGTCGTTTGTTTCAAAAAAGTTTCTGAATACGCCTTTCAGCGTGCTTCCCGGGATAACGCAGCGTTCCTCGCCGCCGTTAGAGCCCATGAGAAACTGTGCGTCGACAGTTGTGGGGTCGAGTTCGCCCGCATACTTCGCCGCCACCAGAACGGGCGAATCGGCGCTCAGCACAAACTCCGCGCGTGCCTTGTTTTTCAGCGTTTCGGGCATTAATTCTCCCCCTTTGCGCTCTCAAGAATCTTCTTCAGTTCTTCCGCAGGAGCAGCCGCATTCGCTTTCGCTTCTTCATAATTATCGTTGCAGAGCTTTATTCTCCCCAGACCACGAGTGGTTTTTCCGCCGACGGCGAGTTCGCCGCCCCGAAGCTGTTTCATGATAAACTCGAGGTATTTTTCCTGCTCCTTGTCCAGATTTTCGGCAATAAGGCAGAAATCGAACTCCGTCCCTGCGGGGACAATCTCATAATCAAACTTCACGCCTTTTTTTGCCGCTCCCGTTTTTCTGTCTATTCCGACGCCGTTGCGATACTCGTAGAGCGGCTTTTCGCCCTCTTTGAGTTTCTGAATGCTGTCCTTGAACATCAGCCTTCCCGCAATTTCTCTGCCTCCGAAAAGTCTGCATGCGGCGCAGGAATTATCCCAAGCCAGCTGTGCTTTTTCCATGCCTCTTTTTTCTTTGAAATTTTCGTCCTTTGCTATTTCCGCCGTGCAGCATTTATCATCATTGAGAATGTCACAGGCATATTTGTTGTCGTAATCGCCGCTGCCCGAAGCGGAGCGAATGACGCTTTCAAACAGCGAACGCACTGCGCCTTTAAGCGAAGAGCCGGGAATCACCGCACGCCCCGCACTGTCCTTCAGAACCGAGTCGTCCACTTCCACGGGGTCGAGCGTGTCGCCGTCGGAGCTTCCTATATGAATCGGGTCGATTGCGCAAAGCGTTCCGGTGATGACATACCTGTTGACGAATCTGTTGAAAAAATAACTCATCGGCGTGAACCTCCCTCATTTTTCTATTTGATGCCGCTGCTCCAGATACGCGAGTTCCAGTACATATATCCGAAAAACAGCTCCAAATCTCTCAGCCGGGTTTTTTCGTCGGATTCCATTTCGCAGATAATTTTTATCACGTTCAAAACAGCCTGTCCGGGGCTGATTTTCCCTGCGGAAGCCTTGTTCCACCCTTTGCCGTTTCCAAACCTGTCCCAGCCTGATTTTGCCATTTTATACGCTATGAGCAGCTCTATTTCTTCGCAGCACTCCGCCCTTTTGCAAAGCTCGGACAGCCTTCGGAACTGATTGCTGCCGACGCCTGTAATGTCGCTTTCTTTATCGTTATTGTTGTAAGCGCTTCTGTTGGTCTTTTTACATACATTTTCATCGATAAGCCCGATTATTTCCCGTTTCGTCATGCGTTGCCCTCCGTTTTTATTCCGAGATTGTGCAGCCTGCCGCAAACCAGAACCTCTCCGTAGCCGATATTCCTGTCAATTCCGACTCCGTCGCGTTCAAGGCTTACAAGGCTGTCCTCTGCGCCCTGCGGGAAGCTTACGAGAAGCGACGTGCCTTTCTCCGTGATAAGCTCCACAGGCTTGCGGGAGCCGTCAGTCGGTGCGCTTACCGATGTGTCATACCCCGACCATGTGAAGGTCTGCGCATAAATCTGCTCCAGCCTGATTTTTTTTCCGTCGAACAGCGCTTTTTCCCATGCTGTGCGGTATTCTTCGGATGACATTATTCCGCCCGCCGACGCAATGTCAAGCTTTGCGTCGCTCGTCAAAAGCACCGCCGCAAAGCGCTTACCGCTTCCGTATTTTTGGGCAAGTTTTTTTCCGAAGCGTTCGTTGAATTCGTCTATTGCCGAGAGGACGTTGTGCTCTGCGGGCTGTGAAATTTTCGTAATGCGCAGCTTTCCGAAGCCGTTCGAGGAGTATTTCCCGACATAAATCACTGCGCCCTCGTACAGCATTCCGCTGCCGCAGTCGTCTATAATTCCGCAGTAAACCTGCCCTCTGCCGAGAGCTTCGACCGAGAAAAGGTTTCCGTTTACGACAGTCCCCGTGTACGGGTCGATTGACGTGTGCGTTGAAATGCTGTGTTTCGGCTTTACAAGTCCGGTTCCGTCACTGTACACAAAGCCCTTTGCGCTCTCCATGCGTCCCGTTGCCGTGGTAATTGCCGCAGTATTTTTCCGACATTCCGGGCATATAAGCTTACCTGTGCCGGCAATCGTGTCCATGAGCGGATGATTTTTGCAAGTCTTGCATACGCGGAGCGTGAACGGCGCAGGGAGCGAGTTTTCTTTTCTCAGCGCCGAAAAACTCATGTCCGAGAATTTCCCGCAAATATCAGCATTACGGCAGCACTCGCAGGCTTCTTTTCCGCGATATGCGACATAATTCGCCTTTCCGTCGACGATTTCCCCGGCGTAGGGACAGTCGAGCAGAATATCGTTCGCAAACGCCGCACGGAGGACTTGTCCGCTTATGACGTTTTCCGAAACAAGAAAATTACTGTCGTGTGCATTTTTTACACCGCCCGTCATTACATCGCTTTCAAGTGTGAACTCCACATATTTTCTGCCGCCGACGGAATTGCTGCGCAAAATCTCCGGTGCGCTGTTCGTTTCGTTTATTTCCGTCCTCACAAAGCCCAGCCCCCGGCTTTTTCCCAGACCGATTGCGCATATAAGACGAACCGCCTCTTTCAGTATCGGCTCAAACCTCATCATACTTTTATCCGTACAGTAAACCGTTATCTCTCCCGAAAACACAATCGGGTCGCCGTTTTCGTCGCACTGCGGCACAACCTCAGTCGTAACCAGTGCGCTTTCGGCGTTTTTTCTCGTGAAGCGGTCAACCGAAATATTCGTGCGGATTTCGGTTTCAAAGTTTTGAGAAGTGTACAGATTGTCAAAAATCGTGTGCGAACGGCAGAAGCCTTCGCCGCCGAAAAAATACCTTGCGGCGCTTTCGCTGTCCTCGCCGAGCGCTTCGAGAAGCGCAGAAAATTGCGCTCTCACTCGTCCTTTGAAGAGCGTAGCGGGAATATACGGCTTCCCGTCCGATTTCGCCGTCGTTCTGATTCCTGCTTTGTCGGTGCCTGCGTTGATGTGCAGCGCCGACAGGAGCGTGACATTTATCCCGTATTTCTTCTTCATTGCACGTCTCCTTTGCAGTTAAAATCCGCAAGCGTGAGCAGATCGCCCCAGATATAGCTTCGCTTTTCGCCGCTGACGTAATAGCCGCCGTCCACGGTATAGCCGTCGATTTCCGGCAGCCTTATAATATTTTTTTTATCTGCCTTCGCATTCATGTATTTGAGAAAAAGGTTTGCTTCTTCCGGGCAGGAGGCGTTTTCAAATGCGGTAAGAATATTTCTGAGCCGAGTTTTTGAGGTTGTTTCGCTTACAATTTCCGAAATCCTGTCTGCCGTTTCCAGCGTGTACGGCAGCATTGTGGTATTTATCGCTTTATTTTCATCGTCGCCGCCGTCGGTGGGGTTGGAATCCATTATGACAAACGACAGCGTTCCGCAGCGTTTTTTTTCGTCAAGGCTCTTTTCGAGAGCTTTCGCACGGTCGAGCTGCTCCTCGGCTTTTTCGAGCATTATTTTCACGGGAGTGTCGTTTTTCGCTGTCGCAATGCCTGCGGAAAGGGTAGAGCGCACGCTGTATTTATTGTAAAAATTCTTGTTGTATTCCCTTACAAGCTCTCTTGTGAATGCAAACGCTTTTTTTCCGGGAACTATCACAAAAACGTCGTCGCCTCCTATTGCGACAGCCTCGAAGCGGTCTATT
This sequence comes from uncultured Ruminococcus sp., assembly GCA_964425035.1. Classification (GTDB taxonomy): domain Bacteria; phylum Bacillota; class Clostridia; order Oscillospirales; family Ruminococcaceae; genus CAG-115. The sequence goes on along the minus strand of CAYRLM010000033.1, from coordinate 5,078 downwards.
CCCACCTTGTCCATTGCCTTAAAAACGGCTTCGACAGTGGTCTTGCGGACATCTCTGCTGAAGCTCATCATGTCAGTGATTTTCGTGAAGCCCGCAATAATGCCGCCCATGTTGTTGCCGTCCGCATAAACGGCGGAAATATAGTCCTCGCCGATGTCTGCGAGAGTTTTAACCGTACCCGGATTTCTGCCGTTTATCCTGCGGTAGTCTGCGCCGTATCTGCCCTCTTTTGCGGCATTCCCGACCGCCCTCTTATGTAGGCAGCCGCCGCACAGAAGCTCATCGCCGCCGCCTTCCGCAACCTTGTAAGATGCAAGACGTTTTCCGCAGGCGTCGCAAGTATGCACGCCGCCGAACTCTTTTGCGGAAAAATTCACGATACCGACATTTGCGATTTCCGTCGAACTTCCCGCAAGCTCCGAAACGGGTTTCGTGTCCGAAAAAATACGCAGCTTTTTCCGCTCGGCAAGCCGTTCCTCGACAGCCGTCATGTTCCTGTTGTATTTCTCGTCAAGAAGCGACGACAGCGGCATCGGTTCGCTTATGTAGTAAGCCGTTTTTGCGGTGAGAAGAACCCTCTGCGCCCGTGCTTCAAGCGTCAGAGCAAATCTTTCGTCAGCCCATTCGGGGAGCGCCGCAAAAATGTTTCCGCCGCCGCAGTAGATTATGCACTCCCGGATAAATTCCTCGGCAATCATGTCGGGAATAAGCCGTTCTTCCGCATGGGACAGCATGGCGCTTGCGCCGCGCATATCATCAAGCACGTTGTTCTCAAGGTAGTACTCCTTTATTTTGTAGCTGCCGCCTTTCAGGATACGCACGTTAATTCCCTGTGCGGTTTTGCCGCCGCACAGCATTCCGAGATAATCCCACGCCGTCCCGAAGCGGCTCCTGTCGCCGTTCAGGAATGCGGCATATGCTTCCGCCCTGAACGCATTCTTGTCCGCCGGGTTCTCCGAAAAATACGCAAACGCCGTAAAAAGCGAAGCTGCGTCGCACAACTCAAAGCCGTTTTCGTCGGGGTATTTTTCTTTGCTGTCCCGCAGGATTTCAAAGATTTTGTCGGGAGTTTCTCCCCGGCATTTGTCTTTTATCTCTTTTATCGGATTCGGCATTTTCTCCTCCTTATAAGGCAGCCGCCGTTTGAGTCAGAGTTAATCAAGCCCCGCATATGCGAGTTTATGCGGATCAAAGTGGGGAAGTACAATTTTATCACGTTTCAATCCCCGCACGCGAGTGAATACCTCTTGCCGATGTTGTCAATGGGGTTAATTATAATACACCGTTTCAATCCCCGCATGCGAGTGAATACAGAAATCATAGTCATCATGGAATCGGTAGGATTCATGGCGTTTCAATCCCCGCATGCGAGTGAATACTCGACCAGTTCGATATGTCGGATGTCTTGACAAGTTTCAATCCCCACGCGCGCGAGTGAATACTCCATTCCTGCCGTCTGATTATGCGACTGAGCTCGTTTCAATCCCCACGCGCGCGAGTGAATACCAATGATATTATATCACATTCCGAGAAATTTGTCGAGTTTCAATCCCCACGCGCGCGAGAGACACTGGCGAGCTATAAACTTAGTATGTATCAATCCCCACGCGCGCGAGTGAATACCTCTGCACTGGTGGCTTCTAGTACTGACTCTGTTTGGCGTCTCAATCCCCACGCACGCGAGTGAATACGGCAAGCAAATGCGAATCCACACTCGGTCAATGCTTTCCGGTATCCATTATAACATATACTGCAATATTGGTCAAGCGTTTTGTGTAAATTAAAGCGTTTTCGTCATTTTTGACAGATATTTAGTCATGTTTTTTATATCTGCTGTTATCTGCGGCTCTATTGACAGCCGCTGCGCACTGTTGTATAATTGAGAAAAGATTCGCAAAAGGGGTAACACAATGGTTTGCAGAACTATACTCATCTATTCCGCGGAGAACACGGAGAAAATCCTGTCGGATTTCGGCGTAAAGCTACACGGCGCACTCATGAACATTATCCCCAAATCGTTCGCCGCATATCTCCACACGACCGATTTGCAGCCGTTCTCGCTGTGCTGTGCGAAAAGGGAGGGCCTGATTGTCGCACGGATAAACGCACTCGAAACACAGGCGCTGCCGCTGTGCCATGCTTTAAGGGAATGCCGTGAAATAACGCTGTACGGCATGGACGAACCGCTCACTCTCCTGAGCTCGGAGATTTCCGAGGTTTCCGACTTCGGTGAAATCGCCTCGGATTTTTTCGATAAAATGCCCGAAAGCCGCCGGCTTCGGCTCGACATAAATTCTCCCGCAATGATAAAATCGGGCGGAGTTCCGTCCTGCCCGCCCGATATAGTGAAATATTTCCGTTCGGTGATTCGCAAATACAATCTGTTTGAGGGAGAAAGCGTTGATTTTGACGGGTTTGAGGCAATATTCCGCAAAATGCTGCCCGAAAAATACTCGCTAAACGGCTCCGCCTTCAACAAGAGCGGGAGCATGCTTCCGGGGCTGACGGGCTTTATAGAACTGCCGCTGCCGCCCGAGAGAGCTGATGCGGAGCTTCTTGCCGTGGCGGCGAAGTATGCGGAATACTGCGGCTTGGGCGCTAAAGCCGCCATGGGAATGGGCGGCTGCACGGCAAGCTGGGTTGAATAAAACATAATAAACCCGATAAAAAGAAATTCCCCCTATGAGCTGACCGGACAATAATATCATGACATTGTTTCGCCCGCAAAGCGATTTGTGTCATAAATCGCTTCATGGGGTAATTATTTTTTCGGCGAGCGCTTTGTCAATGTTTTCGACCGCACGCAGCATATCCTTGGTTATGTTTTTCGGAGTGAAGGTATTCGGGTAGGAAGAAAACGGATATAAATTCGTCGAAAACAGCGATATAAGCAGCTTATCATTTGTATCCTCGATTGACGCATGATTTACGCGGTTTCGTGCGGAGACCGCAAATCTGCAGTCGCTCATAATTTTCCTTATATTTTCGGAGGAAGTGCCGAGCGTCACTCCCTCGGGAAGATATTTCTCGTCGAAAAATATTGCGGCTATTGTCCACTCTTTGTTATGATACTTGCGATTGCCTCTGTTGTCATATGTCGCCCTCGGGAATTTCTTGCGGTATTTGCTTATTGCCGCATTCAAAGACTTGTCGGACGTGTTGCGGGCTTTTTCCATGTTGTCGAATACTTTGCCGAGTACATAAAGCAGCAAGCTTACGTTGTAAGATTCATTCTTGTTTCTGATCATGCTGTTTATGCCGTTGGAATGCTGTCTTTTGTCGATGGAAATGAGCTCTTGCTCTATAATAATGTCCGCAATGTTTTCGTTGTAAATCGTCAGAGCCTGCTGAACCATATGGTTTTCAAGGCACCAGCGGGTAATTCCTATAATCCCGAGTTTGCCGCTTCCTCCGGTGATATGGAATTTGCTGCGAATCAGCGGTATCATGGTTTTTATCACAAAAAGTCCGTTGCTGTCGTCGGTGACATTCTTCTCGACCTGTTCAAGCTGCTGATCGAGAAGATCAAGCTTCTCCGCAATGTCGGTCGAGCATATCTGAATAGAGTCGCTGAGCTCCTGCATTGTTTTAAGAAGCGTTTTTACCTTACTGCTCCGTGTATTGGCGTACAGCGCCCTCAGCCTTGCCGCATAGCCGTACCGGACAAATTCGTTCACTGCGTCGAGAATTTCCATGTGCGCAAAGGATAAATCCGTGTTGACTATTTCACCGGTTATATCGGCGTAGTAGGTGTGAATTTCATAGCCGTAATACGACAGCAGCTTTGTCAGAAGCTGAATAAAAATGTAATTGTCACGCTTTCCGCCTGCCATGTCGAGATGAATGGAGATTTCCGAATCCTCTTTGGCAATGTGCTGAACCTCTTTGGAAATTTCGCTCAGAACTCTGTCGTAGCGGTGGGTTTTCTCGTCCTCTCCGAGAAAAATATCGCAGTATTTCGGCACGGCGAATCCATTGCTTTCACAGAATCTTTCGGTTTCCTCGTTCAAAAATTTTATTGCGGGATTTCCTTCGGAAGCGACGAGAGCGCTCTGAACGCGTATATATTCGTCAAGCTTGCGTCCGTTCGGCAGAGCCATCATCAGATATTTCATGCAGGCCTCGTTGGTCTGGTGTGCACTTACGGAAACATCGCCCGATATATATGTATGAGGTGGGGTCAAGAGCCTTTTTTCGTCAACAGCGCTGATACAAGAAATGAGCAAATCTTTCATAATTATTTTCCTTTCATGCTCACAATGCTTACAATAAATATTTTCTGAACCGAACAAACTTGAACACCGATCGCCGTACGGTTGAGCCGTCATCGGCCTGAGCCGTTTCGCAGTTGCGTTCGCTGCATGCACAGAGCGGTGTTATACCACGGGCTGAGAGCCTTGCCGCAACCGAAAACGCCAGCGACATCTCCCCTTGAACCATGGCTGCGTCCGCACCGAGTGCGCATATTTCCGCACAGCATTTGTCGGCAAGTGCGCTTACAAACGCCTCGTCCGCGTCTGCGGGGACATTCGGGAAAGCAATGTCGACAATCTCGCCGAACTGTGCGGCAGCGGCGAGCTGTTCCTCCGACCAGCTTTGGGATAGGTGATTTGAGAAATTAACCAGCATATAATTGACCTCCGTATATATTTATATATTATAGTTTACTACATTATAGTTTACCACAACATTCGATTTTTGTCAACACGAACCGGCTCTGTCCCATTCGCCGCTAAACAGAGTATTACTGTGCAGCAGGTGTCCCGTATGGTTCGGTCAGGCGTGCGATTATTGTTCGGGTAAACAAAGGCAACACCGCACAATTACCGGCTATCGCCTTTGCGCATTATGCGCCTACGGCGCAAAACGCTGCACACTTGCTTGCATATTTTCCTGTCAACGGTTATCCTGCGGATAACCTGCACAATTCGTCCTAGCAAGGCGTGTCTCCCCCTGCGGGTGAGGTGGCACGAAGTGCCGGAGGGGTTGACCAAGGAATAAGCCGCAGGCGTTTCCTGCAGAACAGCCTTGCGTCGTCCTCATTGTACAATCTGACGAAAAATCGAGTTGTTCAATCA
>CAYRLM010000032.1:0-16134 GCA_964425035.1 uncultured Ruminococcus sp. | reverse complement strand
TGCAGTGCGGATGTTCGGCGGAAAAGCCCCAACGGGGCTTTTCCGACGGTCTAAAGCCGGGGCGATACTGTTCGTCCCGGCTTTTCTTATTCACCCAGTAAATCTATAAGCTCCAGTTCGCTGATGACCGTTATCCCAAGCTCCTGCGCCTTTGTCAGCTTGCTGCCGGCTTCCTCGCCGGCAACGACATAGGTTGTCTTTTTGCTTACCGTTCCGGAACATTTTCCGCCGTGGCTCTCTATCAGCGCCTTTGCCTTATCCCTTGTCATGGTGGGGAGAGTTCCTGTCAGGACAAAGGTCATTCCGCTCAGATTGTCCGCAACACGTCCGCTGTTATATGTCATATTCACGCCGTGCCGCTTCAGCCGCTCGATAAGGTTGATTCGGTGCGGCTCCCGCATTGCGTTGTACACGGCGTCCGCCATTATGTTGCCGAAGCCGTCTATGCTGCATATCTCGAGCGGCAGCGCCTGCATTATCGCCTCCATGCTGCCGAACTTCTCGCACAAAAGCACCGCCGCACGCTGACCTATCCCTCGAATGCCGAGAGCAAACACAAGTCTGTCAAGTCCGCGCTTCTTCGACGCTTCAATCGAATCGATAAGATTTTGCGCCGACTTTTCGCCGCCGGTTATCTGCATGACCGTCTGCACGTCAAGCTCGTAAAGGTCTGCGACATTACGCACAAAGCCCTTGTCAAGCAGCTGCTGGACAATAGCCTCGCCAAGACCCTCGATGTTCATTGCGTTGCGGCTGGCAAAATGCTCGACAGAACGTGCCAGCTGCGCGGGGCAGTCAATATTCTGACAGCGAATGACCGCCTCGTCCTCGTCGCGCAGTGCGTCTGCGCCGCATATAGGACATACGTTCGGAATATGATACGGCTCAGAGCCGTCACGGTGCGACACGCTTCGCACTACCTCGGGGATAATGTCCCCCGCCTTGCGGACAACTATTTTGTCGCCCACACGGATATCCTTATCAGCTATCATATCCTGATTGTGCAGTATCGCACGGGATACTGTGGTTCCCGCAAGCTGCACCGGGTCGAATACCGCTACGGGGGTAAGTGCGCCTGTCCTGCCGACGTTTATCTCTATTTCGTTGAGGGTGGTTTCCTTTTCTTCGGGGGGATACTTAAATGCGACCGCCCACTTTGGAACCTTTGTGGTTGCGCCAATCTCCGCCCGAAGCGCAAGGCTGTTCACCTTTACCACTGCGCCGTCTATGTCAAAGGGCAAACTGCGGCGCATTTCGCCTATTTCACGGATACGCTGCGCCACCTCGTCTGCGGTATGACATATGCGGAAATCCGGAATTACACGGAAGCCCAGCGACCGCATATATTCCAGCGACCGGGAATGCGTGTTGACTTCCCCGCCCCTAAGCTGCTGCAAATTGAAGCAGAAAATATCCAGCCTGCGGCTGGCGGTAACGGCGCTGTCCTTCTGGCGGAGAGAGCCTGCGGCGGCGTTTCGGGGATTTTTCGGGAGCGGTTCGTCGTTGCGCTCCTGCTCCTCGCACAGCGCAGCGAAGCTTTTTCTCGGCATATACACCTCGCCCCGCACCTCAATGAACTCCGGCGCTTCATTCAGCCGCAGCGGAATTGAACGTATCGTGCGGAGATTTTCGGTGATATCCTCACCGACAAAGCCGTCGCCTCTGGTAGAACCCCGTACAAATACTCCGTCACGGTATTCCAGCGACACCGAAAGTCCGTCTATCTTCGGCTCAACCACAAACTCGTCGGCACCCTGCGAAATTGCCCCGCAAACAAAGGAGCGAACCTCCTCCTCGCTGAAAATATCCTGCAATGAACCCATCTGAACCGTATGAGTCACCTTTTCAAAGCTGCTGCTGACAGAGCCGCCGACTCGGTGCGTCGGCGAATCCGGTGAAGACAGCTCGGGAAATTCCTGCTCAATGCTCCGCAGCTCCCTCATAAGAGCGTCATATTCATCGTCCTCAATGGTCGGTGCGTCAAGGTCGTAGTAATTGTGATCGTGCTTTGAAATCACCGTGCGAAGTTCCGCCGCACGGATTTCTGCTTTTCTTTTGTCCACAACGTCCTCCATTTTTGCTATACCGCATAATTATTGCCGTGCGGCAAAGCCGCCAGCCGTTAATTATGCGGTATTGTCCTTTATTCTAACACTGCGCCGTAATCCTGTATCAGTCCCACAAGATCCGAATCGCCCGCAACCACATGAGTGTAAGCGTCAGGCACCTTGCCGACGATTATCGTTTCTGCGGCAACTATTGATGTGGTAACCGGAACCTTTGTGGTGAAACCCGGTATCACTGCGTCAACCACAACGCCTATCTCTATAATTATCCTGTGTCTTGTCTGATTTAGCCCCGCTTCGGTAAATTCGCTGATGACCGCAGTATTTGCGTAACCCTCCGGTCTTACCGTCATGCCCACGTCAAAGCCTCTGCCATGCAGCAGCGTTATACCGGTCAGATTTCCTATCGGTATCATGATGTCAATGCAGCTCATTCTTTCCAGTTCACGGCCAAGCCGTTCGGCAATGCTGTTTTTCAGCCGATTGATACTCATTGCATTGCTTTCTACGGAGCATACCGCTCCGCCCTCGTCGCGTGTGATGCTTACGAGCGAAGCGTAATCTGCGCCGGCATTCTCGAGCTCGGAGGCTATGCTGCGGTTTATCATTTCCGATACAGCCGCATGACATTCGTAATAATTCACAGCCTCCACAACAGGCTTGAAGCTGATGTCAACGATAAAAGTCAAACCCACCAGTATCATTGCCGCCGCAATAAGCTTTACGCCAAGTCTGCGCAGGAAAATACGCCTTTTCTCGGTCACTGAAAACACCTCCGAAATCCCACATATACACCATATATATGCAGGACATGCCGGAAAAGTGATTGAACCGCATTTACTCTAAGCTTCGCAGGTCAGTTGTTCACAAACGCTTCAAACGCCTTGTATGCTGCCCATACGTCTGTTTTGGCGGTTATCTCGAACGGAGCGTGCATGGATATCACCGGAACGCCCACGTCAATTGTATTAACGTCAAGATTGGCAATGTATGCCGCAACGGTTCCGCCGCCGCCGTTGTCCACCTTGCCAAGCTCGCCCGTCTGCCAGATAACGCCGTTGGCGTCAAGCAGTCTGCGTATCTCGCCGACAAACTCTGCGGAAGCGTCTGACGTGCCGCTCTTGCCACGCGAGCCGGTGTACTTCGTCACGCATACGCCGCAGTTCAGCAATGCGCTGTTGCGCTTCTCAAATACGTCGGCGAAGGTTGGGTCGAAAGCGGCGTTGACATCTGCCGACAGGCAGCGAGAGTTTTGGAGAACTGTTCTGCCCTTTATGCCAAAGGTCGCAGCAAGATCCGCAATAAAATACTTAAGATAAGAGGAACGCAGACCCGTATTGCCGTCAGAGCCTGTTTCCTCCTTATCGGTGAGGATAGCCACGGCGGTCTTTGCCGGATTTTTCAGCTCCAGAACCGCCATCAGTTCGGTATATGCGCAAACCCTGTCGTCCTGACCGTAAGAGCCAACCAGACTTCTGTCAAATCCGACGTCCCTTGCCTTGAAAGCAGGCACAGCCTCCAGCTCCGCAGAGATGAAGTCATCCTCGACAATGCCGTACTTTTCGTTGAGTATCAGCATGATGTTAAGCTTGACAAGCTCGCTTCCCTCGTCGTCCCTAAACGGACGGCTGCCCACCATTATGTTCAGCTCCTCGCCCTTGATAAGCTCGTGAGAAGGGCGCTTATACTGTGCGTCCGCAAGGTGCGGAAGCAGATCGGACACGCAGAATACCGGGTCGTTCTCGTCCTCGCCGATGTTCACGGTCACCTTGCTGCCGTCAGCCTTCAGGATAACGCCATGCAGTGAGAGCGGAACGGTCGGCCACTGGTACTTTTTGATACCGCCGTAATAATGCGTCTTGAAATAAGCCACCTCGTCCTTTTCATAGAGGGGGTTCTGCTTCATGTCAAGCCTTGGGGAATCAATGTGTGCGGCAACGAGATTTACGCCGTTTTCGATTGGTTCTTTGCCGATAACGGCAAGGATAACGGATTTCTCGCGGTTAAGGCTGTATACCTTGTCGCCTGCCTTATAACGGTTCTTTGCGCTGAACTCGACAAAGCCGTGAGCCTTAGCCAGCCTTACGATTTCCGCCGCCGCCTCACGCTCGGTCTTTGCCGCGTCCAGAAAGCTCTTGTAGCCCTCGCAGAATTTGTCGCATTCCTTGAGCGCTGCGTCGTCCATTCGCTGCACGGCATTGGTTTTCTTCATCAGTAATTTTTCCTTGAGTTCCTTTGCGGTTGCTTTTGCCATAATTAATCTTCCTTTCATGACAGCGTTGTATTATCAGCTGTATAGTTTTTTATATACGTCCATCGCCCGTACAATTTTACGGACGTAGTGAGCCGTATCCGCTATCGGTATCTCGTCAAGATGAACACCGTCTGCGGAAATATCCTTGTCCGCAAGCCACTGGTTGACCTGCCCTCTCCCGGCATGATACGCCGCCATGGTTGTTTCAACATTGCCGAACTCATCGTAGAGATAACCCAGCAGCCAGCAGCCGTATCGTATATTTGTTTCCTCGTCGTACATGCTGAGATAGCTTGTTTCCTCGTCGCCCATGCGGTATTTTATCCAGTCGAAGGTGTCCTCCATTATCTGCATAAGTCCCCGAGCGCCCACATTTGAAACGGCATGAGGGTCAAAGCCGCTCTCTGTCTTTATGACAGCATACACAAGGTACTTGTCCAGTCCGTTTTCGTCGGCGTATTGCTCGACTAAATCGCTGTATTCAATAGGGTGGGTGTATCTCTGCCAGCGGTCATATCCCATAAACCCGGCAGCAGCCAGCGCCGCCGCAAGAATTACACAGATTATCACCACCGGGAGCGCACTCCGCTTTTTTCGGTATTTTGTCATCTGTCGCCTTTCAGAAATTGCACGGCGTGTTCAGCCGCAGTGCGCAGTTCCTCCGCCGTGCCGTTGTTCTCTATGCAAAAATCGGAGCGCTGCCTGTAAAACTCAGCGTCGTGCTGGCTGGAAAGCCTTGCACGGGCAAGCTCCTCCGAGATATCGTCACGCAGCATTATGCGCTTTACGCAGCTCTCCTTGTCGGCGACAACGCTGACTATCCTGTCGCACAGAAGCTCCAGCCGCGCCTCAAAAAGCGTGGGTGCGTCAAGAATTATCCGTCTGCCGCCCGGCCTTATCTTCGTCACGATATTATATGTAATATACGGGTATATTATTTTGTTGAACAGCGCACGCTTCTCTGGGTCGTGAAATATAAGTTCCGACGTCCTGCGGCGGTCAAGCGTGCCGTCAGGAAGAATTACCTCCGGGCTGAGCCTGTCATGAAGCTCGGTCAGCGCCGGACAGCCGGGAAGTACCACCTCGCGGGCGCAAAGGTCGCAGTCGATTATGTCAAACCCCTGCTCCGCAAACACCCTGCACACGGTAGATTTGCCTGCGCCGGACATTCCGGTCAGTCCTGCCGTAAAAATATCATTCATCTGTATCAATCACCCTGAACGCCGCCGCACGGAGCAGACGGTTATATACCGCCAGACCTATGCCGTCCTTTGAGGGCATTTCCACATAGACAACGGAAGCGCCCTCGTCATCCGCTTCACGGAGCAGCCCGAACAGCCTGTGCGCCTGTTCCTGCTCATCTTTTCCGAAGCAGCGGAACATTCCGTGCTCGTGTACGTCCGCCGAAAGCGCCAGCGTTCCCTCTCCCGCATGTGCGGCGCACCAATCGGCAAAACGCTTTCCGTGGGCGTTTACTATGTACACGTCCGCTTTCGGGGAATAATGCTTGTATTTCATTCCGGGCGACAGCACCTTTGCACCCTTTGGCGGTTCGGAAGTGACCGCAGGGTCGATGTCCACGCCGCACAGCTCCGACAGCATTTCAGCCGTAACTCCTCCGGGGCGCAGTATTCTCACCCGACCGTCCCCCGTAAAGCACAGAACCGTGCTTTCAACGCCGCAGCTGCATTCTCCTCCGTCAATGATAAGCGGAATGCGCCCGTTCATGTCGTTCATGACATGCTGCGCAGTGGTTGGACTGGGGCTCCCGGAGAGATTAGCCGAGGGCGCTGCCAGCGGAAATCCGCATGCGTCTATTATCGCCCTTGCGGCAGGGCTTTGCGGCATTCTTACGGCTACTGTGTCAAGACCTCCGCTGGTAGCCGCCGGTATCATTTCCGATTTCGGGAATATCATGGTGAGTGGCCCCGGCCAGAATTTTTCGGCAATTTTAAGCGCCAGCTCGGGTATCTCCCTTACAAGCGGCGGCAGCTGCTTGATATTGCTGATGTGTACTATAAGCGGATTATCCTGCGGCCGTCCCTTGGCTTGAAAAATGCTGCGCACCGCGGCCTCATTCCGGGCATCGGCGGCAAGACCGTAGACGGTTTCCGTGGGAATTCCGACAATTCCTCCCGCAGCCATTATCTCAGCCGCTTTCCCTGCGGACTGCTCGGAAAACGGCAGCAGCTCTGTGTTCAAATAAGTCATATCCTTTCAGCTTTCCTGCCTGAGAAGCTTCGCTGTCTGATCGGCAAGCCGCAGCGCTTCAAATACCTCATCGCAGCCGCCGTTCATCATTTCGTCCAGCTTGTACAGCGTAAGCCCGATTCTGTGGTCTGTCACCCGTGACTGCGGGAAATTGTAGGTGCGTATGCGCTCGGAACGGTCGCCCGTTCCTACCTGTATGCGGCGTTCCTCGGCTATGGCGCTGTCACGAGCTTCCAGCTTTGCCTCATAAAGCTTGCTGTACAGCTTCTTCATCGCTTTTTCCTTGTTCTTGAACTGGGAGCGCTCCTCCTGACATTCAACCACTGTGCCGGTGGGATTGTGTATTATCCTTATCGCCGACTCGGTCTTGTTGATATGCTGACCGCCTGCGCCGCTGGAACGGAAAGTTTCTATCGTAAGGTCGGCGGGATTAATATCCACGTCTACCTCCTCCGCTTCCGGCAGAACCGCAACGGTCACGGTAGACGTCTGAATACGCCCCTGCGACTCGGTTTCCGGAACTCTCTGCACCCTGTGTACGCCGCTTTCGTACTTCATCTTAGCAAATACGCCCTCGCCCTCGACCAAAAAGCTTACCTCGCGATATCCGCCAAGCTCGGTAGGGTTGGAGCTTATCTGCTCTGTTTTCCACCCCTGACGTGCGGCATACATGGAGTACATACGCAGCAGCGAATTGGCAAAAAGCGCCGCTTCCTCGCCGCCTGCGCCGGCTCTTATCTCAACGATACAGCTTCTGTCATCGTCGGGGTCTTTGGGCAGAAGAAGTATTTTCAGTTCCTCCGAAAGCTTCTCCATCAGCGCCTTGTTCTCGTCAAATTCGCTTTGTGCAAGCTCCCGCAGCTCTGCGTCCGCTCCCGCTTCCTCAAGAGCGGAAACGGCGTCGTCAAAGCTGCGCTGCGCCCTTTTGTATTTCTGCCAGACCTCCATCAGAGGGGTCAGGCTCTTGTGCTCTCTCATAAGGTCACGGTAAAGCTTGTTATCAGCAATTACCGCAGGGTCGGAAAGCTTTGCGCCGATTTCGTCGTAACGCGCTTCCGCCATTATCAGCTTGTCGTTCATTTACAGTACCTCCGTGCGATTTTCCCGTTGAAATAAACGCGAAGCTACCGCTCGGAATTTTCGGTTTCTCTGATAACCGACCTTATTTTCTTTTCACATTTGGAGCGGGGTATCATGAATACATGACCGCAGCCCTTGCAGCAAAGCCTGAAATCCGCTCCGCAGCGCTGCACCAGCATCTCGTTGCTGCCGCAGCCGGGGTGTTCTTTTTTCATCACAAGGACATCGCCGACCTTTATATCCATACTGCTCCCATACTCCTTTCATTGAACGCTGTGCGATTTGTTTAATATAACGCACCATTTAATTATATCACATTTCTCCGATTTTTGCAATAGGTGGGGAGAAATATTGGTTTGGACGCAAAGTCGCACTGCGCAGAAATTATGCGAAATGTATAAAAAAGCTATTGATTTTTTAGATTATTTGTGATATAATGGATTTGTAGTAATTCCAATAACGTGTACACAAGGAGAAAAAATGGATAATTTCGCAGAACAGCTCGTTGAAAAGCGCCGTACAGGCGCTGATTTGGTCAAAAAAGCGCTTATTTCGGCAGCAGCGCTTATTTTGGCTTCTTTCTTTATGTTTATCGCTATAATTTCGGGCTTTTATGTATGCGTTATTTTTGCGGTGGGCGTGCTTGCGGGAGGAATATGGCTTCTCGGCAACTTCAATATAGAATATGAATATATCGTGACAAACAATGAAATGGATATCGACAAAATAATCGGCAGACGTAAGCGCAAACGCATGATTACCGTTGATTTCCAGAGAGCGGAGGACTTCGCTCCCTATGCCGCCGACAACGATGTCAAGGCTGACGCCACCGTTCACGCATACTCCGGCAGCGACAAGGACGCATATTACCTGCTGGTTACGCATAAGGACTATGGCATGGTAAAGGTAATCTTCAACCCGAACGAGCATATGCGTGAAATAATCACAAGCGAATTTCCCAACACCCTGAAGATAAAGCTCAGAACTTCATCATTAAATAACGACAATTAATAAAGAGGTGCGACATGTCAAATATATTTATTCGTGTGGGAACAAACGTCATAGAAATCGAGCGTATCCGCAAAACCTGCCGCAATCCCAAGTTCCTCGCAGATTATTTTTCGGCGGACGAAATACGCTATCTTGTTGCCCACAAGCTTTCCGCAGAGCTTATCGCAGAAAATTACTGTACAAAAATCGCTTTTGCAAAGGCGATAGGCACTGGCTTCCACATGATAAGGCCGCAGGATATAACGCTGCTGCGCGACCGACTGGGTTCGCCTTTCATCATCACCAGCGGCAGAGCCAAAATGCTGGAGGAACGGGAGCATTATGTATTCAACGTTTCTGTTGCGCACTGCAAAGAATACGCCACTGCCACGGTAGTGATAAACAGAGAATAACGTCTGTTGATTTTGTTTTTAGGAAACACGGAACAAAAAGGATTTCAAACGTCTGCTTCGTATGCGAAACGAAGTTTTTCGGCAAATCGGTGCGCCGCATGGCATATGCGGCGCTTTTTTATGCAGGGAGGTTTTCATGAAACGGCTGGTAATAGGAATGACCGCACATGTTGACTCCGGAAAGACTACCCTTTCGGAAGCTATGCTGTATACCGCCGGAGCGCTTCGCAGACTTGGCAGAGTGGATCACGGCGACGCATTCCTCGATACAGACCCCATTGAACGAAGCCGCGGCATAACCGTTTTCTCAAAGCAGGCAGTAATGCGCTTGGGCGAGAATGAATACACGCTGCTGGACACTCCCGGTCATGTGGATTTTTCGGCGGAAACCGAGAGGGCGCTCAGGGTGCTGGACTACGCTGTCCTCGTCATAAGCGGAACCGACGGCGTACAAAGCCATACGCAGACGCTTTGGCGGTTGCTGAAACGGTACAATATCCCGACAATTATTTTCGTCAACAAGATGGACATTGCCTTTCTCGATAAGCAGTCGCACATAAACGAACTCAAACGCAGGCTTTCCTCCGGCTGCGCCGACTTCTCGGTCAGCCGCGAAAAACAAGAGCTTGACGAGGAATTGGCGGAATGCTCCGAAGAACTGATGAATTGTTTTCTCGACAGCGGAACGCTCCCAGAGGAAGCCGTTTGTGCGGCAATAAGCAGGCGCGAGGTGTTCCCAGTAGTTTTCGGCTCTGCGCTGAAGCTAAGCGGCATAGACGAACTGCTGAACGTCATTGAGCGCTTCACGGTTCAGCCGCAGATATCGGCTGAGTTTGGAGCGGTGATATACAAGATAACCACGGACGATCAGGGGGCAAGGCTGACGCACATGAAAATTACCGGCGGCTCTCTGAAAGTGAAGTCGCTGCTGGAATGCGGCGGAAAATCCGAGAAAGTAAACCAGATACGCATTTATTCCGGCGCAAAATTCACTGCCGTTGAGGAAGCCCCTGCCGGAACGCTCTGCGCAGTGACCGGACTTACCGCAGGGAGCGCCGGCGAGGGAATAGGCACAGAAAGCAGCTGTCCCCCTCCCCTGCTGGAGCCTGTACTTACCTACCGTATGCTTCTGCCGCCCAAAACCGATATACCCGGTACGCTGGCGAAGCTGCACGAGCTGTGCGACGAGGATCCGATGCTGCGCATTGTATGGAACGAGCAGCTAAGGGAGATACATGTGCAGCTTATGGGCGAGATACAGCTTGAGGTACTCGCAAGCGTGATAAGGGAGCGCTACGGGCTGGAGGTTCGGTTTGACGAGGGCAGCATAGCCTACAAGGAAACCATTGCAGCCCCGGTCGTGGGCGTGGGGCATTACGAGCCGCTCCGCCACTATGCCGAGGTTCATCTGCTGCTTGAGCCGACAGAGTGCGGCACCGGTCTGCAATTTTCATCCGACTGCCGCAGGGACGACCTTGACATCAACTGGCAGCGGCTTATACTCACTCATCTTGAGGAAAAAACGCATATCGGCGTACTCACGGGCTCTCCGATAACCGACATGAAAATAACCGTTGTTGCGGGGAAAGCCCACATCAAGCATACCGAGGGCGGCGATTTCCGTCAGGCAACCTATCGGGCGGTAAGACAGGGGCTGCGCTCCGCCGAGAGTATTCTGCTGGAGCCGTGGTACGATTTCACGCTGACTGTTCCGCAGGAATGCACAGGACATGCTATGACCGACCTTCAGCGCATGAGCGGTGAGCTTCAGCCGCCGCAAACAATAGGCGACGAAGCGCAATTCATCGGGAGCGCCCCTGTTTCCGAGCTGAGGGGATACCAAAATGAGGTCGCCGCCTACACACGGGGACGAGGGCGGCTGAGCTGCATTCCCGGCGGCTATCGTCCCTGCCACAATGCCGACGAGGTAATAGCGCAGACCGGCTACGACTGTGACGCAGATACCGAAAATTCAGCGGACAGCGTGTTCTGCTCCCACGGCGCAGGCGTGCTTGTCCCGTGGAACGAAGCCCCGGCAAGAATGCATACGGACAGCGGTCTGCGTTTCGGCGAACCTCGGCAGGAGGAGCGTGAGCGTACAGTTACCCCTCAGATGATAAGCAGCTACAAGCAGCGTGTGGCAGCCGACAAGGAACTGATGGAGATATTTGAACGCACCTACGGCAAAATAAAGCGTGACGAACGCTCCGCAATGCATACCGAAAAGCGCCCTCCCGAACCGAAAATTCCAAAGCTGCCTTTGCCGCCCAAAGGCCCGGAATACCTGCTGGTGGACGGATACAACATAATATTCGGCTGGGAGGAGCTAAACAGGCTCGCAAAGGAAAATCTGGAACTTGCACGGTCAAGGCTGATAAATATTCTCTGCAACTATCAGGGCTTCCGGCGGTGCGAGCTGATACTCGTGTTCGACGCCTACCGTGTCAAGGGCAATCACCGCGAGATAGAAAAGGAACACGGCATTACCGTTGTTTACACAAAGGAAGCCGAAACAGCCGATATGTACATCGAAAAGACCGCCCACGAACTCGGAAAAAATCACCGTGTGCGTGTGGCTACTTCAGACAACGTCGAGCAGATAATAATTATGGGAAGCGGAGCGATAAGAGTATCCGCATCGGAATTTCTCGCCGAAGTGAACGAGGTCGAGGACGCTATCCGCAGAATAATTGACGAAAAGTACAACTAGGAGGTAAAAAAATGCTTCAGGAAAAAACAAAAGCGCCGGAATTTACATTGAAGGACAAGGACGGGAACAACGTTTCCCTGTCTGATTTTCGCGGAAAAAAGGTGGTGCTGTACTTCTACCCCAAGGACAATACTCCGGGCTGCACCCGTCAGGCGTGTGCGTTTGCGGCAGCCTACAAGGATTTTTGCAGCGAAAATATACAGGTGATAGGAATCAGCAAGGACAGCGAGGCTTCTCACAGAAAATTCGCCGAAAAGTATTCCCTGCCGTTCATTATTCTTTCAGACCCGGAGCTGAAGGTCATCAAGGCATATGACGTGTGGGCGGAAAAAACGCTGTTCGGGAAACTCGGGTTCGGCGTTCTGCGCAGCACATACATCATTGACGAAAACGGCTTTATCGAGAAAGCAATGCCAAAAGTAAAGCCCGACACCAATGCCGCCGAGATACTTGATATTCTCAGGAAATCAGAATGATAAATCTGAAAAAAATCGCCGTTATACGCACGGATTTCCCTGAGAAATTCGGGATACCTCGCCAGAGCGGGCTTGTCGAGGAGCTGCGCTCTACTCTGGTTTTTGAGCCGGAATACCGTGTGCCTGAGGCTATAAGAGGAATAGAGCAATTCTCACACCTGTGGCTCATCTGGGAATTCTCCAAAGCGGTGAGAAACGGCTGGTCGCCGACGGTACGCCCACCCAGACTTGGCGGAAACACACGCATGGGAGTGTTCGCCACACGGTCGCCGTACCGCCCAAATCCGCTCGGACTCAGCTGCGTCCGTCTGCTTAACGTGGAACATGACACCCCGGAGGGAGCAGTATTACGGCTCTCGGGCGCAGACCTCATGGACGGAACGCCTATTTACGACATCAAGCCGTATCTCCCCTATGTTGACTGCCGAGCCGACGCCACAAACGGTTTTGCACTGGCGCAGCAGGAGGGCGTGCTTTCGGTGGACGTGCCGGAGAATATTGCCGAAGAATTCCCTCGGGAAAAGCTTTCGGCTCTTGTATCGGTACTTGCGCAAGACCCCAGACCGCAATACATCAACGACCCGGAACGGGAATACACCATGAGCTTTGCCGGATTTGAGGTGAGCTTTGCTGTTGACGGAGATAGGCTGACAGTCACGGCAATTCGCAGGTCACGGTTCTGAAAAACAAATGGCGTCGGAATTTTTCCGACGCCGAAAGCCATAGAAAAAGCCCCATTGGGGCTTTTTCTATGAGCAATTGGGATAGCAGTGTTTTTGCCTCGGCAAAGCCGAGGCAAAGACGGATTAAAATCGGTCATTTTTGTGCTTATCAGCCGAACAGCTTTGCAAGCATAAGCGCAAACTGTACATTGCCGAACACATAAAGGCTTCCGTTCTCGACTGCTTCCTTGACAGAAAGCTTTCCGTCTGCGATAGCGAGAGCGTTCTCAACGGAAATAGCCGCCTCGATATCCTTCTCGATGTAATCGTACGGCTGAACATTCACTGTGCCGTTCTTTATCTCAATATACATATGAGCCTCAAACGGGCCGTACAGCTTGATATCGACAGCTGCCTTACCCTCTGCGGCAATGGACTTGGCTGCGCTCTTGTCAATGCGATTGTAGAGCTTTGCAACGATGTCCTCTACTGTAACAGGTTTGGGGGACTTAGGCTTTCTGCCGGGCTTCTTTTTTGCAGATTCTGCCGCAGGTGCGGTCTTTACAGCCTGCTTAGCTGTTGTCTTTGCCGCCTTTTTGGGAGCGGATTTTTTTACGGCAGGCTTATTCGCTTCTTCCTTGGGAGACTCTGCAGGAGCAGGAACTGCCTTCGCTTCATTTTTGATTTCAGCAGCATTTTCAATCGGCTTTGCTGCTTTCTCGGCTTTTGAAGCGGTAATCGGAGTTTTTTTAGTTCTGGGCATAATCGTAATTCCTTTCAAAATTCCCATGACACGGCTGCGATACTGCACGCCTGCCACTTTACACTTATATCATATCACATTTATTTCGATTTTGCAACAGTTTTTAGAATTTTTTTCAAAAAAATCGAGATAAAATCGACATAAATTCTTATATAAAATAAACCGGGACAGATAAACTGCCCCGGTTTAGCATTATCGCAAATCTTTGCGCATATCGAACAATATCAAATTCCTGCGAATTGATATTTTATTCTATCTCATCATGATGAGCCTGAAGAGATTTCACGCCGAAGTGCTTATTCTCTTTTATCGCTTTGATTCCCTCGGCGCTTGCCTTTGCGGCTGCCATTGTGGTGATATAGGGAACTCTGTGCTTTATAGCCGCCTTTCTGATATAGCTGTCGTCGGTCACGCTGTCCTTTCCGGCAGGAGTATTGATGATAAGCTGTATCTCGCCGTTGGCTATCTGGTCGGCAATGTTCGGTCTGCCCTCGTACATCTTGAAGATACGCTCGGCAGGGATTCCTGCCTGCTTTATCATCTCATAGCTCTTACCTGTCGCCAGTATCTTAAAGCCGAGAGAATTGAACGCCGACGCTACTTCTATAAGTTCGGGCTTGTCGCGGTCGCATACGCTCAGAAGAACCGTGCCCTCGGACGGCAGCTTTGTGCGTGTAGCCTCCTGCGCCTTGTAATAAGCCTCGCCGAAGCTCGGAGAGATACCGAGAACCTCGCCTGTGGAGCGCATTTCCGGGCCAAGCACGGGGTCTACCTCCGGGAACATGTTGAACGGGAATACAGCCTCCTTGACGCCGTAATGATGTATCTTACGGTCACGAAGCTCCGGCACGGGGCTGGGCTTTCCGGTCAGCGAAGCGGTGATTATCCGGGTAGCTATCTGCACCATATTAATGCTGCATACCTTTGATACAAGCGGAACGGTTCTGGAAGCGCGGGGATTTGCTTCAAGAACATATACGGTATCGTCCTCAATTGCGTACTGCATGTTCATCAGTCCGCAGACGTTCATCTCGACGGCTATTCTTCTGGTATAATCCTTGATGGTGGCTACCTGCTTCTCGGTCAGGTTCTTGCTTGGGAGTATGCATGCGGAGTCGCCTGAATGTACGCCGGCAAGTTCAATATGCTCCATAACGGCGGGAACGAAGCAGTTCTTTCCGTCGGAAATGGCGTCCGCCTCGCACTCTGTCGCATGGTGCAGGAAGCGGTCGATAAGGATAGGTCTGTCGGGAGTTACGCCAACTGCCGCAGCCATATAAACCTTCATCATCTCGTCGTCGTGTACTATCTCCATACCTCTGCCGCCGAGAACATAGGAGGGACGAACCATTACCGGGTAGCCTATGCGGTTTGCGATTTCAAGGGCCTCGTCAACATTGACAGCCATTCCCGATTCAGGCATCGGAATGCCGAGTTTCTCCATCATTGCACGGAAGTGGTCGCGATCCTCCGCAAGGTCTATCGTTTCGGGACTTGTTCCGAGGATATTAACGCCGTACTTCTTGAGGTCGCCTGCAAGGTTAAGCGGTGTCTGACCGCCGAACTGTGCGATAACGCCGACAGGTTTTTCCTTTTCGTGGATAGCAAGTACGTCCTCAAGGGTCAGCGGCTCGAAATACAGCTTGTCTGAGGTGTCATAATCGGTGGAAACGGTTTCGGGATTGCAGTTTACAATAATGGATTCAAATCCGAGCTTCTTGAGAGCGAGAGCCGCATGAACGCAGCAGTAGTCGAACTCGATTCCCTGACCGATACGGTTGGGGCCTCCACCGAGTATCATTATCTTGGGCTTATCGCTGACCGGGCTTGCGTCCTTGTCGTTATGATAGGTGGAATAGTAATATGCCGCATTCTCTGTGCCGCTTACATGTACTCCCTCCCACGTTTCACGGATACCGAAGCTCAGGCGGGTATTGCGAATTTCCTCCTCGGTAACGTCAAGTATACTGCTGAGATATCTGTCGGAGAAGCCGTCAAGCTTTGCCTGACGAAGCACGGGTTCAGAGGGAACCGCACCCTTATTTTCGATAAGAGCATTCTCCTCCTCGACCAGCTCTTTCATCTGCTGAAGGAACCAGTGCTTGATTTTGGTGAGCTCATATATCTCGTCAATTGTCGCACCCTTGCGGAGCGCTTCATATATAATGAACTGACGCTCGCTGGTCGGGAAGCGCAGCTTTGCAAGCAGCTCCTCCTTTGAAAGCTTGTTGAAGTCCTTCGCAAAGCCAAGACCGTATCTGCCTGTTTCAAGAGAGCGTATCGCCTTCTGGAAAGCCTCCTTGTAAGTCTTGCCTATGGACATTACCTCGCCCACTGCCTTCATCTGTGTACCCAGCTTGTCCTCGGCACCCTTAAACTTCTCAAACGCCCATCTTGCAAACTTAATTACCACATAATCGCCGCCGGGAACATACTTGTCCAGCGTGCCGTACTTACCGCAGGGTATCTCATCGAGAGTAAGACCGCAGGCGAGCATTGCCGAAACCAG
>CAYRLM010000031.1:0-16424 GCA_964425035.1 uncultured Ruminococcus sp. | reverse complement strand
AGCTTTGCCGGGGCAAAAAACACTGCTATCCGCACAAGTGTGCGAACTGGCGGCGAAGCCGACAGTGAGTGCATGCAGTGCGGATGTTCGGCGGAAAAGCCCCAGCGGGGCTTTTTCGACGGTCTAAAATGACCGGCTTATGTCGGTCATTTTTTTATGTCAGCCTTTTTTGCAATATGTACAAAAAAGGCATTGACTAAATCGTATCTTTGTGATAAAATAAAAATGTATATTTGTGTAATAGGATTGATAAAAATGAGTAAAGGCAAAATAATAGTACTTGAGGGTCTTGACGGCTGCGGCAAATCAACCCAGCTCGAGCTGCTTGGCAAAGCCATGAACGAGCGGGGAAGCGCACGGCTTATCAGCTTTCCGAACTATGACAGCAGCACCGGCAGGGTTGTGTCGGAATATCTGTCCGGCGAGATACCCTGCGAGGGCGTAAACGGTGCATTTGCGGCGTCCGCTTTTTATGCGGCAGACCGATATGCAAGCTACGTCACCGATTGGAAAAAGGATTATGACGCCGGCACTGCGATAATTTCGGGCAGGTATGCCACCTCCAACGCTGTGTACCAGATGACCAAGCTGCCGCATGACGAGTGGGACGGATTTCTCCAATGGCTGTGGGATTTTGAATATCGCAAGCTCGGTCTGCCTCAGCCCGATTTGGTTCTTTTCCTCGATATGCCCGTGGAGATTTCACAGAAGCTTCTTTCCGACAGATACCACGGAGATGAAAGCCGAAAGGATATCCACGAAAGAAATGTGGATTTCCTCAGGTCATGCCGTGAAAGTGCGCTGTATGCCGCAAGAAAATGCGGCTGGAGAATTATCCCCTGTTCCGACGGCGAAACCCCGCTGTCAATAGCTGACATTGCCCTCAGAATAAGAAAAGAAACAGAGGAAATCTGATGGCAGAATTTGATTTCAGATCGCCTGAAATAACCGATTGCGAGTGGGTAAAGCCACTGCTTGCGAAATCGGGTTTTCGTGGCTGTCTGTATACGTTTGGCAACAATTACATGTGGAAAGACGTTTACAATATTAAAATATGCCGACGAAACGATTTTTACCTGCTTCAGAACAGGTATCATTCCGATATCCCCGGATTTCTGTACCCGGCAGGCAGCGGAGATATACGTCGGCTTATTGAGGAACTTCGCAGCTACTGCACTGCAAACGGCTATCCGCTGCAAATGGCCGCAAACCGTGAATGCACCGAGCTGCTTCGTGAGATGTACCCGGACATCATTGCCGAGCCTGACCGCAGCGGCTTCGACTATGTTTACGAGGCGGCGGCTCTTGCAGACTTGAAGGGGAGAAAGTACCACTCAAAGCGCAACCACCTTAACCGCTTTTATGAAAACAACTGGAGCTTTGAGAAGATAACCGCCGATAATATCAGATACTGCCGAGAGGTTCTCGAACAGTGGCTTGCCGCCGATCCTGAACCGGACAGCAACAAGCTGGAAGAAGCCGGTGTGGTTCAACGCAGTCTGGAATATTACACGCAGTTGGGATATTTCGGCGGAGTGCTGTTTGTAAACGGTTCACCGCAGGCGTTCACTTTTGGTGAATGTTCGGCGGCGGACACCTTTGTAGTCCATGCGGAAAAAGCGCTGCTGAATTATCAGGGCGCATATACCGCAGTGAACTGCGAGTTTGCAAAGCTGCTATCCGTAGATTACCGCTATATAAACCGTGAAGATGACACCGGAGCAGAGGGGCTTCGCAAAGCCAAGCTTTCCTACCACCCGGCATTCATGGAAGAAAAATACTTTATTACATTCGGAGGAACGACATGATATACGTTTTTTTGGCAGACGGATTTGAAGAAACCGAGGCTATCGCCCCGATTGATATGCTCAGAAGAGCGAAGCTTGACGTAAAAACCGTCGGCGTCGGAAGCTTGACACCTACAAGTTCTCACGGCATAAAAATCACAGCTGACATCGGCGAAGCTGATATAAAGCTTGATAATACTCTGCAATTGATTGTTCTTCCCGGCGGTATGCCCGGAACTCTTAATCTAGAGGCTTCCCGTGCGGTTCAGGAAGCGATATCACACTGCGTGAAGAACAATATCCCCGTGGGCGCTATCTGCGCTGCTCCCTCCATTCTCGGCAAGCTGGGACTGCTTTCCAGCAGGAATGCGGTCTGCTATCCCGGCTTTGAGCAGTATCTCAAGGGCGCAAATGTACTGAATAAGCTCTGCGTCACCGACGGTCAGTTCACAACCGCATGCGGTGCGGGCGCTGCAATAGATTTCGGTTTGGAGCTTGTAAAGGTACTCTGCGGTGCCGAGAAATCGGAAGAACTCTTTCATGGGATAGCAGCGGACAGATGAGTATAGTCGAAGAAAAAAAGCTGCTGAGAAAATCGCTGATACAACGCCGCAGTGAAATGCCGCCCGAAATTCGGAAAAAAGCGGACGAAGCTGTTTTTGAACGGCTTATCCCCGTTCTGGAGCAGTGCAGCAGTGTTTTTACTTATATTTCCACGGAAATAGAGGTAGACACGCACAGGCTTCTTTCGTGGTGCTTTGAACATAAAAAGCCGGTAGCTGCACCGGTATCCGGTGACAGTGAGCTGACATTCTATCCCATACACGGCATGGACGAGCTGAAAACCGGGCGCTTCGGCATTTTGGAGCCGCTCGACCGTTCCGCTCCGGCTTTGCCGGACGCAAATTCTCTGTGCATAGTTCCTGCGCTTTTGTGCGACAGGTCAGGGCTGCGGCTGGGTTACGGACGAGGCTACTACGACAGATATCTTTCGGAATTTCCGGGAAGTTCCGTTATCATTTGCTATTCGGATTTCGTGGGGGAAGTTCCTGCGGAGCCGCACGACATACGTGCAGACATGGTGGTCACAGACTGACTGTGTTATACATGAGGTTTATTTTATGGAAAAGAACAATTTCGATCAGTCGGGATTTCCGTCAGACGACAATAAGAACGAGGATTTCGGCGCTACTCGCGAAATGGACAGTATACAGGAGATGGAGGGGCAGAAGGAATATTCCGATATTGCCCCGCGGGAGCGCTTTACGGAGCTGAATTCCGCAGACGAACCCGGAAGCACGCGAATGATGGATTCCATTGCGGCTCCGATACAGTATGAACATTCAGAGCCTGAAAACCCTGTCAGGAAGCGCAAAAAGCACAAAAAGAAAAAGCACCAGTACAATCATACCCGAACCATGGGTCATATTTTTCTGGGCGTACTGCTGTCTGTTGCGGCAATATGCGCAGGAATTTACCTTGCATGGAAGGTTATAGTTGCGCTTCAGGATTACACCGGTATGGCTAAAAAGAGCCATGAGGCAAATATCACCATAAACGACAGCATGAACATTGACGATATTGCCGAAACGCTTTACGACAACGGAATAATCCAGATGCCGTGGCTGTTCAAGGCGTATGTCAATTACGCAGACGAAACAGAGGGATTTCTTAACGGCGATTATACAGTCAATTCCGGAATGTCATACAGCAACATCATCTCGCTGCTGAAAACGGTGCGCACCTACACAAGCACTGTTACCGTAATGATCCCCGAAGGCTCTAACGCACAGCAGATAGGTCAGCTTCTTGAGGACAACTATGTATGCCGTGCCAAGGATTTTGAGAATTATTACCGCACAAAGCTTGAAAAGTATGACTTTGAGGAACAGATAACGGTAACCGACACACGCTTCTATGCGCTTGAGGGCTATCTTTTCCCTGATACCTACGAGTTCTATGTAATAGACGATCTCAAGGACAATCCCGACTTTGACACCTCCGAATATGCAAAGCAGGCGGCAGAAAAGATGTACGCCAACTTTGAAAGCAAGATAACCAAGAGCATGTATGCCCGCGCCACCGAGTTGGGCATGACCTTCGACCAGGTGATAACGCTTGCTTCTATCATTCAGAAAGAAGGTACAAATCAGGATAATATGGAGATTATCTCCTCCGTATTCCACAACCGTCTTGAGGATCAGTATGACTATCCCAACCTTCAGTCCGATACCACGGAGTATTATATCCGTGACTGCATCGAGCCAAGCATTCCGTCGGGCGCAAGAGAGCTTTATCAGAATATCATTGACGCTTACGACACCTATGTGTGCGGCGGACTTCCGGCAGGTCCCATATGCAGCCCCGGACTTGAAGCGATAAATGCTGCACTCTACCCGGCTGAAACCGATTATTACTACTTCCTGAGCAGCAGCGACGGAGTATTCTACTATGCAAGCACCGCAGAAAAGCACGAGCAGAACATTATTGACGCCGCACTGCGTGAGGAGGAATAAAATGAAAAACCGAACAGAGCTTCTTGCGCCTGCCGGCGACGAGGAATGCCTGATATCGGCGCTGGATTACGGCTGCGACGCTGTTTATCTTGCAGGAAAAAACTTCGGTATGCGTGCCGGGGCAAAGAATTTCGACATGGAGGGCTTAGAGCGTGCGGTAAAGCTGGCGCACTCACGGGGCGTAAAGGTACACCTGACCTGCAATACTATCCCGCTCAACAGCGAGATAGAGCTTTTCCCGCAATATATAGCCCAAGCGCAGGAATGCGGCGTTGACGCTGCAATAGCCTGCGACCTCGGCGTAATTTCCATGATAAAGGAATACGCTCCACGGCTGGAGCTGCATATTTCCACCCAGACGGGAGTGGTAAACTACCGTACGGCGATTGAACTGTATAAGATGGGCGCCAAGCGTGTTGTGCTTGCCAGAGAGGTCGGACTGGAGGATATCAGGGAGATACGCCGCAAAATTCCCGAGGATATGGAGATAGAGGTTTTTGTGCATGGCGCAATGTGCGTGAGCTTTTCCGGCAGATGCCTTATTTCCGAATATCTGACCGGGAGAGGAGCAAACCGGGGCGAGTGCGCCCAGCCCTGCCGCTGGGGCTACTATCTCATGGAGGAAAAGCGTCCGAACCAGTTCTATAAGGTGTTCGAGGACGAGCGGGGAAGCTATATACTGAATGCCAGAGATTTGTGCATGATCGAGCATCTTGACGATTTAACAGACGCCGGAGTTACCAGCTTCAAAATAGAGGGAAGAGCAAAATCGGCGTATTACGTTGCAATGACGGTAAACGCATATCGTGCAGCCATCGACAGCTTCAAATGCGGGAAAAAGCCCGAACCGTGGGTTATAGACGAGGTGAATAAAATCAGTCACCGTCCTTACAGCACCGGATTTTTCTACGGCAAGCCCACAGACGGGTCGGGCAGTCAGGAGCCTTCTGCGGTGACTAACGGCGGACAGTTCTTTGCGGACAGCGGCTACCGCCGCGATTCTGACTTTGTGGGAGTGGTAGACGAATGCAGCAACGGTATCATGAAGCTCACACAGCGGAATTATTTCACGCTGGAAGATGAGTTGGAGCTGGTACCTCCCCACCGAAAGCCGATACCGTTTAAGCCGGAAAAAATGATAAATTCCGACGGCGAGGAAATAACAATCGCCCGTCGTGCGACAGAAAAGCTTACAATACCTTCAGACATTGCTGTTCCGCCGCATACGATTCTCAGGAAGAAAATATAAAGGGCAGCCCTGCTGCGGAAAGGAATAGCGAATGAGCGTCAAGGAGCACAAGTGTCCCGGCTGCGGTGCAAAGCTTAAATGGAACGCAGATGAGCAGAAAATGAAATGCGACTACTGCGACAATATTTACGACATAGAAACTCTGGAGGAGTTTGACAGGGAAAGCAAGGAAAAATCTTCCGATAACTACGAGTGGACGCCTTATCAGGTCAACGGAAATGTCGGAGGGCTTCAAACCTACGTCTGTGAGTCCTGCGGAGGAGAAATATCCGCAAGCGAGGATCAGGCTGCAACAAGCTGTCCTTTCTGCGACAGCCCCGTAATTCTCAGCAACAATGTCAGCGGCGTACTCAAGCCGGATCTAATAATCCCGTTCAGCAAAACCAAGGAGGACGCACAGAACGCCCTCAGGAAATTCTGCAAGAGAAAGCCGCTTCTTCCGCCTACTTTTATTTCGGAGCACCATATTGAGGAAATCAGGGGACTGTATGTACCTTTCTGGCTGTATAACTGCAATGCCGCAGGAAAAATGCGATTTGACGCCACAAAGGTGAAAAAATGGTCAACAGAAGAGTTTGACTACACCAAAACCGAGCATTACATGGTTATCCGTGAGGGAGGGGCTTTTTTTGACGATGTGCCGGTAAAAGGCTCTTCCAATGTGGAAGCACGTTATATGGAGGCGATAGAGCCTTTCAAAACCGACGAGGGCAAAGCGTTTCAGGATGCATATCTTTCCGGCTATCTCGCCGACAAATACAACATCAGCTCGGTTGATGCACAGCCCCGTGCTAATGAACGTGTAAAGAAAGGCATGGAGCAGCTTCTGACCGCAACGGTAGTAGGCTACGATACTGTAACCGCCCAAAGCAGCAGTATGCGGCTGGAAACGGGAAATATTCGCTATGCGATGATGCCTGTATGGATACTAAGCACCAAATACCGAGGGAAGATTTACAAATTCGCCATGAACGCTCAAACCGGAAAATTTGTCGGAGAGCTGCCTGTAAGCTGGCGTAAGTTTTGGGGTATCTTCGCTCTGATAACCGGTATTGTTACCGCTCTCGGTACGGCGCTTCAGATTTTTCTGTAAGGAGGCTATCGCATGAGAAAAATAACGGCATTAACTGCGGCTGCGGCAGCTGCTCTTACCATATCCTGCGGAGCATATGCGCAAGGCTGTCAACAGCAGCCTCAAACGCAAAGACCCGTCGTCGTTTATCTTGAGAACGACAGCTCGGTTCAGGAATACGGCAGCACAGAGCTTACAGCCGCAGATGAGCGGAGCAGACTTTATCTTTCCGGCTATTACGATTACAGCTATGAAATCGAACAGCCGGAGTACGGCGGTAATGAGGAAGAAAAGTCGTACACAGCGCAGGATATTTTGAAAATGATAGGCATTTCTGCGGTGATCGGGCTTATTATTGCGCTTATAGTTTGCCTTATCATGAAATCCTGCATGAAAACCGCTGTGCCTAAAATCACCGCAAATGATTACATAAGGAAAAACAGCTTCAACATCACACGCTCGAGAGATATATTCATCTATTCCAATATAACCAAGAAAAAGCGCCCCAAGCAGGAGAAAAAATAACACGCCGGAGGTGATATCATGGCAGAATACAGATTTCTTGACGAGACACTGACTTTTGACGAGAGAGTAAACGCACTGCTTGAAGAACTCACCCTTGATGAAAAGCTGGGTATGCTCACCACTCACATGAATGCCATTCCCCGACTGGGCATAAAGGAATTTTGGATCGGTGCGGAGGTAGCAAGGGGGTTGGTTTGCCGTGATGAAAAAAACGGTGAAGCGCCTACGACGGTATTTCCCGAGCCTTTCGGACTTGCAGCCACCTTTGATTGCGGCGTAATGCGGCGCATGGGTGAGGTGACAGGCATTGAAACCCGTATCTACAAGAAAAAAGGGAGAGCCTCGCTTTGCGTGTGGGGACCGACGGTTGACCTTGAACGCGATCCCAGATGGGGCCGCACCGAGGAGGGCTACGGCGAAGATCCCTGTCTGACAGGTACGATGACTGCGGCTTACACTCTGGGCATGGCAGGCAGCGATGAAAAATACCGCCGTGTAATACCCACGCTTAAGCATTTTTACGCAAACAACAACGAGAACGGTCGTGTGAATTGCAGCGCAGGCATACCCGAAAGGCTAAAACACGAATACTATCTGCGTGCTTTTGAAAAGCCGGTGCGTGAGGGTCGTGCGGCAAGTCTTATGACCAGCTATAACGAAGTAAACGGCGTAGAGCAGCTGGTGTCGCTGGAGCTTCAGAAATTCTGCCGAGAGCAGTGGGGGCTTCTTTTTGCGGTGACCGACGGAGCCGACTTTATCCAGAACGTTCAGTATCACAGACGTGATACCGACCATACCGAGGCTTTCGCCAAGATCTATTCCCACAACGGTGCGGATATAATGACCGATAACGAGGAAATAGTCCGCACTGCTGCCCGTGACGCTCTTGAAAAAAAGCTTATTTCGACAGATAATATAGACCGTGCGCTTTTCGGAGCGCTCAAGGCACGCTTCATGCTGGGCGAATTTGACAATGACGCTCCGTTCAACGACTATCCCGAGAAGCTTCTGTGCTGTGAAGAGCATTATAAAACTGCGCTGGAAGCTGCGGAAAAATCCGTGATACTTCTGCGCAACAGCCGAGGAGTTCTTCCGCTGTCAAAGGAAAAAAAGCTTGCGGTGGTAGGCTATCATGCCGACATGAATTTCCGTGACTGGTACACCGGGCTTTCTCCCAAGAACAGCACGATACTTGACGTGCTTACCGCCGAGATCGGACGAGAGAATATCATTTACGACAGCGGAAACGATGTTATCGCATTGAGAAATTCAGAAAACGGATTTTATTTTACCGTCCGTGATGACGGCACGGTGAAATGCGACTCTCCGCTGATAAACGAGTCCTGCC
Organism: uncultured Ruminococcus sp.; assembly: GCA_964425035.1. Lineage (GTDB taxonomy): Bacteria > Bacillota > Clostridia > Oscillospirales > Ruminococcaceae > CAG-115. The sequence continues at coordinate 7,927 of CAYRLM010000031.1, read as the reverse complement.
TGTTTGAACTGTTTGAATGGGGCAATGGCGCTGTTTCGTTCAGATCTAAGCTCAATAACCGTTTCCTTTCCGACAACGGCGTTATGAAATGCACAGCCGTTCAGCCGTTCGGGTGGTTCGTGAGAGAATTGTTCTACTTGGAAAAGGACGGCCGCGAATGCAGACTTAAAAACTGGCAGAAGCGTTTTCTGTACATTGACCGCAACAAGGAGCTCTCTGTAAGCTCGGCAGTTCGTGCGCCGAAAGGTTCCTGCCTGAACATAGAGATTTTTTCAGACGGTACGGAACGTGTGCGCAGATTGGCTACCGAGGCTCATCAGGCGGTGGTATTCTGCGGAAACAATCCAATGATAAACGCCCGCGAAACCACCGACCGCAGGGATTTGAAGCTTCCCGAGAAACAGGGGCGCAACCTCGACGCAGTTATCGGCATGAACCCGGACGCTGTTCTGTTCCTTGTATCCGGTTATCCTTATGAACTGGAAAAACGTCATCTTGCTACCGTTATGCATATCTGTCATGCAGGGCCGGCTATGGGTACTGCCGTGGCTGAAACTCTGTTCGGCGATATTTCACCCGCCGGGCGCTGTCCGGTCACATGGTACAAATCCGCTTCCGAACTTTGCGATATCAGGGATTATAATCTTTTCCGCACACGCTCCACTTATCTTTATTACGACGGCGAGCCGCTGTTCCCGTTCGGGCATGGTCTTAGCTACACTGCGTTCAGATATAAGGAGATAAGCACGGATAAGACCTCGTATTCCGCCGGTGAAACGGTTAGTGTCACATTTGAGCTTGAAAACGTCGGCGCCATGGACGGTGAGGAGGCAGTTCAGCTTTATGCGGCTGCGCCGCCATCTCTGCCGCTCACCGCACCGAAGAAACAGCTTGTCGCTTTTAAGCGGGTATTTGTTCCCAAGGGAGAAAAAATATCTGTGGAACTTAGCTTCAATGTTGACGATCTCTCGTTCTGGAATCTGAACAAGGACAGCTTTGATCTGTTCAGCGGCTGCTACACGCTTATGGCAGGCGCTTCATCGGCAGACATCAGAAGATATGCCGACATTCATGTGAATGCTTCCGAATACGACGGTCTGGACGTATCGCATGAGATAGCTGCAACAGCCGCAGTGGATATGTCAGACGCCGAATTCGACGCAGACAGGGAGCTGCACGAATATGTTCTCATCAACGACTGGCAGAGCAGCGTTACCTTTGAGTACTGCCGCATGAAAGGCTATCACGGCATTGAGCTGACTGCCTCAAATCCCGGCGCACCTGTAAAGGTGTCATTTGTTACGGAGGACGGACAGACTGCTGCCGAGGCAGAAGTACCTTCCACAGCAAGTCTTACGGATTTTGTGACGGTGACCGGTACGGCAGAACCGATAGACGGTACAGCAACTCTTCGCTGCACAGTAAGCGGAATGCTTTCCCTCAGGTCGTTCAGATTCTTCTGACAGGCAGGTCAAGGAGTAATTATGATAACTTTGGAAAATTGGTTCGTGACATATGACGGTATCGGCTACACTGCCAACGGGATAGTTTACGGTCATACCAGCCCTCACTGCCCGGACGGAACCGAAATACACACCTCGCTGATAGAAAGCGCCGAAATATCCGATGATGGGCTGACGCTATCCACGCTTAATTCAGAATACCGCGTCAGGATAGACGAGATGGACTGTGAGCATTTCGACCCGTGGCGTTCCCTGAGGCTGTTTGAACGATTTGCCCAAAAATACGGCATAGCAGACTGCCTTGACGAGGTTCGGGAAAGATATTCCGTCCTTGAAAAAGAGCAGCTTGAAATGCGTTCGGCGATAAGCAGCCGTTTGCACGACAACTCGTTATACCTTGAATTATCTGACGAGTACGAGTTTTATTTCCGCATGGGTATTTATAAGAGCGAGAGCGGATACACCGAGTTTATTCCGAGGATATCTGACTTTGACACAGAAAACGGAAAGCTCGTCGCTATAATCAATTATATCGTGGAATACTGTCCATACAACGGCGGAAACATTGAATTTGTCAGCCATTCGGGGACAACGCTTACCGACGGAAATTGTCTCGGAATAATACGCAACAGCGGCGGCATTTCGCTGAATATACGCTTCAGCTGGGGCAAAACCGTTATACTGGCTCCTGACAGCGAACTGGAGATAACGACAGGTATCGGCGGTTCGCTCCCGCTATCCAGCAATAAACAGGATTTTTGAGGTGATAACATGACAAACAGTGAAATTCTATCGCATATAGATCATACGCTGCTGCGCCCTACCTCCACCGATGAGGAAATAGACGCACTCTGTAAAGAAGCGCTTGAGTTAAAAACCGCCAGCGTATGCATTCCGCCATCGTTTGTAAAGCATGTCCGCGAAAAATTCCCGGAGCTGAATATCTGCACGGTGATAGGGTTTCCGCTGGGCTACAATACCACTGCCGTAAAATGCTTCGAAGCGCAGACCGCTATCGCTGAAGGCGCTTCCGAAATAGATATGGTTATAAATCTGGGCTGGGTGAAAAACGGCGATTTTTCCGCTGTTGAGCAGGAAATATCCGAACTTAGGCGCATCTGCGGAGAACATATATTAAAGGTGATAATCGAAACCTGCTATCTTACCGAGGAGGAAAAGAAAGCGCTGTGCGGCTGTGTCACAAGAGCCGGCGCTGATTATATCAAGACCTCCACCGGGTTCGGAACAGCAGGAGCGACAATTGAGGATATCCGTTTGTTCGGCAGGGAAATAGGCAGCAGGGTTAAAATGAAGGCAGCAGGTGGCGTAAAGACCCGTGAGGATCTGGAACTTTTCCTGAGTGCGGGCTGCGACCGTATCGGTACAAGCTCTGCGGTAAAGCTTCTGAAAGGTGAATGAGGTGATATTATGACCAAGCGGGTATTTCTTATAGTGCTTGACAGCTTTGGCGTCGGTTATATGCCTGACGCTGATGATTTCGGCGACAATGGAGCCGATACCCTCAGATCATGCTATAATACCGGCAGGCTTAATGTTCCGAATATGCGGCGGCTTGGGCTTTTCAACATCGACGGCGTTTCTGTCGGCAATAAAATTCCATCTCCTGACGGAGCATATCTGAAAATCGCCGAACGCTCCCGCGGCAAGGATACCACGACAGGTCACTGGGAAATATCCGGAATAGTGTCGGAGAAGCCGTTCCCGACCTTCCCGAACGGCTTCCCGGACGAGGTTATCGAAAAATTCAAGGCAGCAACAGGCAGGGGAGTGCTCTGCAATAAGCCGTACAGCGGTACTAAGGTCATAGCCGATTACGGCGAGGAGCATATGCGTACAGGCAGCCTTATAGTTTACACCTCTGCGGACAGCGTGTTCCAGATTGCTGCGCACGAATCGGTTGTGCCGCCTGAGAAGCTGTATGAATACTGCCGCATTGCCCGTGAGATTCTCACAGGAGAATATGCTGTCGGACGTGTTATCGCCCGACCGTTCGAGGGCGAATATCCCTTTGCCAGAACACCTCGCCGCCACGATTTCTCGCTTGTTCCCCCCAAGGACACAATGCTGGACTTTCTGTCGGAACAGGGCAGGGAAGTCATCGGAATAGGGAAGATATACGATATATTTGCCGGCAAGGGTCTTACAAAGTATGTCCGTGAAATAGGGAACACATGCGATATGAGCCACACGGAAAGCTTTCTGAGCGTTCCGTTTAACGGTCTTTGCTTTACCAATTTGGTGGATTTCGATATGCAGTACGGGCATCGCCGTGACCCTGAGGGCTATGCAAATGCTCTGAACGAATTTGACGAATGGCTGGGCGGATTTATGAGCGGAATGCTTCCGCAGGACGTTCTTATCATTACGGCAGATCACGGCTGCGACCCTTGTCATACCGGAACAGACCACACCCGCGAGCATATTCCCGTGCTGATATACGGCGCAGAAATCAAGCCGATGAACCTCGGTACAAGAGCCTGCTTCGGAGATATCGGGGCAACTGTTCTTGATCTTCTCGGCGTTTCCGGCAGGCTGGACGGAGAAAGCTTTGCAAATAAAATAACAATATGAGGAGTATAATATGAACGGAGAGGTTTCACAGATCTGTCGGATAATTGCGGCAGCACGAGCAGCACTCAGGGATAACACGGAGCTGAAATTCACCCCATTAAGCTATGAGGGCAGCATTGTTTTTAATTTCTGTGACAGAAAAAATGCGGGCGGCATGAGATTTCACGCCAAAGATCCTGCGGACTGGTTTGCCCATATAAAGAACGAGGGCGTCGGGTCTGTATTTATGGTGGAAAGCCTGAAAGTAAGCCACAGTTCTGTTTCCGTCAGCAACAATTCCGCAACAACCATTTTTGTACGCTATCAGGACGGCATTGTGACAAGATTTGCCGCATACTGGATATATGATGAAGTTTCCGGACGGTGGAACACGGAATACAACGAGTTTATAGCGGAAAACGCACCGTCAGCAGATCCCGAATTCCGCAACGAAGCTTCGCTGATGGAAGCAAATCTAAAGGATATTGCCGCCCTTGCGGATAAGCTTGGCGAAGAAAAATACGCCGCCAAATTCAGAAAAGCCGCTTCGATACTGAACGGCGATACTCCTAAGCTGAAGGAGGGCGCTGTTGTCCCGCAGGTTCCCGAAGATAGGCTGAAGTACTATCTTGCGTCGGATATTGCCGATGTATTCGGGCTGAAAGGAAGCTGGTCTGACGAGCCAGCAAAAAAAGCGGGCGAGCTTGGTCTTTCAAAGGATTATGCTACGCTGTCCGACAGACTGCTTTGCTCAATCAGGCTGATGACGATGTATGCAGTGAACTTCCCCTTATAAAAAATTATTTCACAAAGAAAGGCAGATATCATGAGCGAATGTACCCACGACTGCGGAAGCTGTTCCGCAAGCTGTTCTGAAAGAACGCAGGAAAGCCTTGTCGCAGAGCCGCACAAGGACAGTCATATTAAAAAAGTCATAGGAGTAGTAAGCGGAAAGGGCGGAGTAGGAAAGTCAATGGTGACCTCCATGTCCGCAGTTATGATGAACCGCAGAGGATATCGTTCGGCAGTTTTGGACGCAGATATCACAGGGCCGTCAATTCCTCAGGCATTCGGACTTCACGAAAAGGCGCAGGGAAATGAAACGGCTATATTTCCCGTTTCTACCGAAACCGGAATTAAAGTGATATCGGTCAATCTGCTTCTCCCCGACGAAACCGACCCCGTTATCTGGCGAGGGCCTATAATCGCAGGAACTGCGAAGCAGTTCTGGACTGATGTGGCATGGGGCGACATTGATTACATGTTTGTGGATATGCCGCCGGGAACAGGCGATGTTCCTCTTACCGTTTTCCAGTCAATACCGCTGGACGGAATTATTGTGGTAACATCTCCGCAGGAGCTTGTTTCCATGATAGTGGGCAAGGCTGTCAAGATGGCTGAAATGATGAACGTGCCGATAATAGGTCTTGTCGAGAATATGAGCTATGCCGTATGTCCTGACTGCGGCAAGCGCCTGAGCGTGTTCGGGTGCAGTCATATCGAGGAAACGGCACAAAAATTCGGGCTGAAGGTGCTTGCCAAGCTTCCCATAGCTCCCGAACTTGCAGTTCGTGTTGACAACGGCTCTATCGAGGGATTTGAATGTCCAGAAGCCGAGCCAATTGCGGACGCAGCGGAGAATTTTTGCAAATGAGCAGGGGAGATAAAGCGTTCGAGCTTTTTATGGGCGGCTATAACTGTACGCAGGCGGTGGTCGGCGCATTTGCCGACTTGATGGGAATGGACTTTGAAACCGCAGTACGCTGGGGTTCGGGCTTCGGTGGGGGAATGGGAAGGCTTCGCGAGGTCTGCGGAACATTTTCCGGTGCGGTAATGGTAATAGATATGCTATACGGTTATTCAGACCCAAAAAATATTCAGGCAAAAACCGAGTTGTACGGACGTATACAGGAATTAGCCTCGCAGTTTCGCAATGATAACGGCAGCCTTATCTGCAAGGAGCTGCTGGGACTTTCAAAGCCTGAGGCCTCGCCGATACCGGAACCCCGTACTTCGGAATATTACAAGAAACGTCCCTGTCCGCAGCTATGCAGATATTCCGCTGATATGGTCGAAGAATATATCAGACAGCACCCGCCTGTCACAGAATAATGCTTTGAAACCAAAAATTCTGAACAGCAAAAGGTCGGTCAGGATAGTTTATCTGGAAAAAAAACAATCCCCTCGGAGTGTTCCGAGGGGATTACAGCATTAATGAGAATTACTCGCCGCAGTGCTCACAGTCTTGCTTTTCCTTGAAAAGTTCCGGGTCGTAAGCTATGCCGTTCTTATCGTAGTAATCCTTGACAGCCGCTTTAACAGCTTCTTCTGCGAGTACCGAGCAGTGTATCTTGTGAGCGGGAAGTCCGTCAAGAGCCTCAACAACTGCTTTGTTTGTAAGCTCCAACGCCTGTGATACGGGCTTGCCCTTGATCATTTCGGTAGCCATAGAGCTGCTTGCGATTGCAGAGCCGCAGCCAAAGGTACTGAACTTAACATCGTCAATAACGCCATCCTTGCTGATTTTAAGGAATATCTTCATGATATCGCCGCACTTTGCATTGCCGACCTCGCCTACGCCGTCGGCATTTTCAATAGTTCCGACATTGCGCGGGTGTGTGAAGTGATCCATTACCTTTTCACTGTATAACATAATTTCTCTTGCCCTCCTGTAAGTCCTGCCATACCGGGGAAATCCTGCGGAGATAATCAACTATCTCGGGTACAGCCTTGATTATTGTTTCTATTTCCTCTTCCGTATTATATTCGCAAAGCGAGAGCCTGAGCGAACCGTGTGCTACATCATGTATCCTGCCTATCGCCAGAAGCACATGACTGGGGTCAAGAGAACCCGAGGTACATGCAGACCCGGAGGAAGCGCAGATACCTTTCTGATCGAGCAGAAGCAGCAGCGACTCTCCCTCAATTCCCTCAAAGCACATATTTACATTGCCTGGAAGTCTGTTGTCCCTTGAGCCGTTCAGAATTGAGTGTGGTATCGTTGAAAGCCCTTCTATCAAACGGTCACGCAGCTTAGAAATCTTTGCCATGTTTGCGGAAAGATTATCGGTGGCTTCTTTGAGAGCGGCAGCCATGCCGACAATTCCCGCAATATTCTCCGTACCCGCACGTTTGCCGCGTTCCTGCGCACCGCCCTCAATCAAGGAAGAGAGCAGAAGTCCCTTGCGTGCATACAAAGTACCCACTCCCTTAGGGCCATGGAACTTATGACCGGCAAGAGAAAGCATATCGCAGCCTATTTCCCTTACATCGACAGGTATATGCCCGACTGCCTGAACTGCGTCGGTATGAAAGAGAACGCCCTTTTCATGACATATTTCCGCAATTTCCTTTACAGGCTCCAATGTGCCGATCTCGTTATTTGCCATCATTATGGTAACAAGTGCAGTATCGGGACGTATAGCGGCTCTTACAGCCTCCGGATCTACTCTTCCTTCGCCGTCAACAGGGAGCAGAGTGACCTCAAAGCCTTGTTTTTCAAGCCGCTTGAGCGAATGAAGGATTGCGTGATGCTCAATAGTATCGGAAATAATATGCATTTTGCCCTTGCGAGCGCCCAATTCTGCGCCTGTAAGAAGCGCCTGATTATCAGCTTCGCTGCCGCCGCCCGTAAAAACAATCTCTTTTGGGTCGCAGCCAAGACATTCCGCCATAGTTTTTCTTGCGCCGAAAAGCGCTTCAGCCGCAAGCTGACCTACCGTGTGCAGAGAAGAGGGATTACCGTACTGCTCCGTGAGGTACGGCATCATTGCGTCCAGCGCTGTTTTGCTGAGTTTTGTTGTGGCAGCGTTATCGGCATATATACGAGTCATAAATTCACCATGCTTTCTATATTAATTGCTTTATGCCCAGAAAGTTTTTGTTGTATTTCC
>CAYRLM010000030.1:0-16550 GCA_964425035.1 uncultured Ruminococcus sp. | reverse complement strand
TATAAACAGCAAAAATGCAAACACAATCGCAAACCATACTGTCACAAGCATAATGAACTTATGTTTTGAGTGAAATTTAGTTTATAATTTATTGTATCAGATTATCAATTTTCTGTCAAGATTTTTCACTGCCTTTATGGTTAAACGAATTTGTCAAACCGTATTTCCGATAAAATTCCTCAATATCGGCTTTATTCCTGACAAGCTCCGCATACTTCAGTTTCTTGTCCGCCGCCGAGTAGAAGCCGATAGTTCTTTCGCCCGTGCAGACGCTCGATTCGATACGAATGTCTGCGGCGGTAAAGCCGTCGGGGATTGGGATTGGTTGAGGGGATTTCTTGAATAGTGACATAAAGTTCACCTGCCTTATTGGTATTATAATACAAATTAAACAGATTGTCAATATTTAAGAATAGTGGCGTCCGAACTTGAAAATTGCAATATAAAATGTCACCAAAGTGAAGTGGGCATATTTAGTGAAAGTGACATCTCATAAGCTGAAAGTTATCCCAGTTTTTTTTCTCGGATAATTGTTCATCCGGCGTTGAATAAACCTGATGAACTTCTTTGGATATTTTGAAATATCTGCACCCTTGTGAATAAAACGCCTTATCAGCTTGTTTGCACACTCATTTGCACCTCGTTCCCGTGCACTGTAAGGGTGGCATAATATACCTGCATTTATCCGATTCGGCAATTGTACAATCGGTTTATGCAGCAAATGGGAACGTTGTAAAATAAAATGGCAAAAAGAGGGTTCAAAGTGAAACTCGTAGTATAATTAACGCAGAGCGTTCATTATAGATTAAATGGTCCTTGTGCATACGTAAAACTTCGTTTTCCTCCGCACATATCGGACAATACCATAAAATATTTTCATAGATTATTTCTTGACATAATAAGCAAAATTATCCCTCGCAAGGAACCGGTGATGCAGAAAATCGGCTATCCCGCCGCAAAGCTTTTTATTATACAACCGTCAGATTTCCGATTAAAAAATAGACAAATGTTTGTTAAAACGCAAAAATCCAATGGATTCTAGCCATGGGGGTAGTAGAAATCATTCGGCGTTTCGTATATAATGAGTAAAGACAAGAAACATAAAAAGCACAGTGTAGAAACAACATGAAGGAGGCAGAATCAATGAAACAAAGACGAAGGTATTTGTCGGTATGTATCCTGACGCTGATTGGAATTTTAGCGGGGTGCAGCGATACATCAACGCCCGATGATATCGCAGTGAACGAGAGTGATAACGAGGCGTATTCGAATGTGACGGCAGTGTCGGAATCATTGCAGGAATCAAACGGCACCGGAATTTCAAAGGAAACAATAAAGATAGGCGTTCTTTATATTTCTGACCCGGATGAGGGCAGCGGCTATTCCTATACCCATGACCTTGGTATTATCGGTATGCAGGATAATTTGGAATTGTCATCAGAACAGATTGAACGGAAAATTGCAGACGACGGAGATGAAGAGGCAACAAAAACAGCAATCGAAGAATGTATCGCAGATGGCTGTAATGTCATTTTTGCAACAAGCTGGGGCTACATGGAAGCAACGCGGGAAATGGCGGAAAAATATCCCGATGTGTACTTTTCCCATGCGACGGGCTATTTGTCAAACGGCACGAATTTTAACAACTATTTCGGGCGTATTTATCAGGCAAGGTATTTAAGCGGTATTGTGGCGGGAATGCAGACAAAAAGCAATAGAATCGGATATGTGGCAGCACAGGGTACGGATAATTCAGAGGTTACGGGCGGATTGGACGCCTTTGCATTAGGTGTGGAATCCGTAAATCCCGACGCAGCGGTTTATGTCGTAGTAACAAACAGCTGGTATGCGCCCGAAGAGGAGGAACAGGCATCGCGCACGCTGTTAGACATGGGCTGTGATGTTATGGCGCAGCATTGTGACACTCCGTATCCGCAGACGCTTGCTCAGGAGTATGGCGTATACGGTATCGGTTACAATTCCGACATGAGCAAGGAAACACCTGATTCGTGCCTGTGCAGCGTTATATGGAATTGGAGCACATATTATACTCAGGCAGCAGCGAGTATAATTAACGGTACATGGGACGGTTCAAATTATTACGGAGGAATGGCTGAAGGCGTTGTAGAGCTGACAAATCTTTCGCAGCTGGCAGCAGACGGAACACAGGAAAAGGTGGACGAAGCAACAGCCTCGATTTTAGACGGTTCTTTTAATGTATTTGACGGAGTGATGGAAACAAATACGGGAGATAAAGTCGGCGCAGAGGGCGGCACGCTGGATGACGCGACAATTACGGGCGGTATTGACTGGTATTACCATAATATTGTTGTTGTAGAATAGGAGAAGAGAATGAGATTATCACTTCGTACAAAAATATTGGCATGTGCGGTTTTGCCTGTTTGCATTTTAGGGATTATTGTTATTACGATTGCGGCAACATCGGTAAGGTCTTCAATTATCAGCCGGGTGGAGCAGTCGTTAAAAGAAACTGCGGTAGCAACGCTGGCTGCCTATGACCAAAATTCCGGTAATTATATGCAGGCAGCCAACGGAGACATATGGAAGGGAGGATATAACATATCCAAGTCGGAGAAGCTGGTTGACACGATACGGGAGCGTTCCGACATGGAGGTGACGTTCTTCTATGGTTCGGAGAGGATTATGACCTCGGCAAAGGACATGAACGGGGATCGAGTTTTAGATTCGTCTGCGGGGGACGTGATAGTGGAACACGTTTTGAAAAATGGTGAATCATGGTTCAGCAAAAATGTTACTATTGAGGGCACAACCTATTTTGGATATTATGTGCCTGTTTATCAGCAGGGCGATTCCACAACGCCGATTGGCATGGTTTTCGCCGGCGTCAACAAGGAAGAAACGTTAAGAAGCTCTTTAAGCATTATTTTTGCTTTGGTTGGTGTGGTTCTTATTATTACGGTATTACTGGTTATACTGTCAAGTATTTTTTCATATTCCATAAGCAAGGCGTTAAAACAGAGTATTGTAACGGTACAGCAGGTATCGGGAGGAAAATTAAACGCATCCGTAAACAAAGCTTGCTTGAAACGTACCGATGAAATCGGCGATTTGACACGAACCATTGAGCAGCTTCAGACAGAGCTTCGTACAATAATCGGGAATATCGGTACGAGTACGGGTATGCTGCTGGAGCAGTCGGAATCACCGGAACAAACCTCGAGTGAAACATATCGAAATATGACAAATGCGCAAAAATCCGTCGGTGAGGTTATGCAGAATGCGAATTTGCAGCAAAAGGATACAAAGAGCGCTTCCGACCACATCAAGCGTATGGGCGATTTGATTATCGAAACCGGACAGGAAGCAGACAAGTTAAACCGACGCGCCGACAATATGCTTGTGTCAAGCGATACAGCAACCGACAATATCGCAGATCTTAAAGTAATCAGCAATGAGGTACAGTCCGCCGTTGACATGATGGAGGAGTTGACAAAGCAGACGAACGATTCGGCGAACAGCATAAAGACTGCGTCCAATCTCATTTCCGACATTGCCGCACAGACAAATCTTTTGTCGTTCAATGCCCGCATTGAGTCGGCAAGGGCAGGAGAAGCGGGAAAGGGCTTCGCTGTTGTTGCAAAGGAGATTCGCACGCTTGCGGAGCGGTCAAATCAGGCAAGTAAGACGATAGACAGAATTGTAACTGTTTTGATACGGAATTCGGGACGCGGCGTTGAGGCAATGCAGAGAATTCAGGAGGTTATGGGCAGACAAAATTCACATATCGTGACGACCGAGGACACTGTGACCGATGTAATGAAGGAGCTTCGTGCTTCCATTGAAGGAATCCGCGGTATTGAAAATTCGGCGAAAGAATTGGAGGAATCCCGCATTGAGATTGTGGATAAGATTTCTTCGCTGGCGGATATTGCAGAGAATAATGTGGGTAATACGCAGAAAACGAACAGTATCATTACCATGACGTCCGACCGCTTTAAGACACTCAAAGAGTCTGCGGCAAGCCTGCGTACGGCAGCGGATATGCTGGCGTACGATATTCAGAATTTTGAAATGTAGCACAAGGAGAGAAGCAATGGATGAGCGAATTCATGTTACAGTATGATTTTCTTCGTATCGGAGAAAAAGACCTTCAGTTCGGCATGGATGAAATTGCCGAGTATATGAAGCAGAAAGCTTTGACGCTTACCGATGAGGAGCTTGCCGAGGTGCTGAAAAATACTCGCGGGTATCCGCCCATGGTTGCCATGTACAGCGAACATATCGAGGTCGGCGAAACAATAGACAAGACGATGTACACGGCGGTAAGCCGAAATTTGGGCGGTTATTTTGACAGGGTATTTTTTTGCAGATGGGAAAACGATGTACAGCAGCTGCTGCTTGCATTGTGCCAATATCCCCAATTTACGCTTCCGATGGCAGAGATGCTCACAGGCAGCAAAGATACATATCGTAACCTGCGTTACTGTTATCATGTCTGCTCTTTTTTGATAAAAATAGACGACAAGATTTGGGCGTTCAGGGATTATTTTGCGGATTTCCTTAAATGGAAGCAGCGTGTGCTTTGGACAGAGGAAATGCTTTTGGAAAATTATCGAAGGGGCGCACTGTATTATGAAACAATCGGAGATTTTGAGAATGCGCTGCTGTATTACCACAAGGCAGGAATGAATGAGCAGATTAAAAACCTGCTTATACAAAATGCGAGGAAGCATCCCGGCAACGGCAGCTATTATCAGCTGCGTAAATATTATATGGAACTTCCCGAGGACATCATAAAGGAAAACCCGGTGTTGATGTGCGGTATGAGCATGCTTAATTCCATAATGTTTCACCCCGAGGAGTCGGAAAAATGGTATCGGATTTTGCAGGAGTATGGGAACAGTCCGTACAGAAATTCCGACGAGCGCAAAGAGGCAAGGACGAGGCTTGCATATTTGGATATCGGACTTCCGCATAGGGCGGCAAAAGGTCTTATCGGAATCCTGCGAAAGAGCGCAAAGCTTAGCGCCAATCATGAAATTAATCTGCCGGAGTTTTCGATTACGGGCAATCTGCCGTCATTGATGAACGGGGGACTGGACTATTGCGATTGGAGCCTTATCGATGACAAGCTTGCAAGGCTTATGGCAGCTCCGTTGGAAATTATACTGAAAAATTCGAGCAAGGGGCTTGTTAATATAGCCTTGGCGGAAAGCGGATTTGAAAAAGCCTCTATGGACAGCTATGAGCTGATGACGAGATTAAATAACGGATATCAATCGGCAGACAACGCCCAAAATATTGAGATGTGCTTTGCCGCAATAGGCGTTTTGGTAAAGTGTCACCTTGTCAACGGACAGCTTCCGACGGCAAAGGGAATATTGGAGTCGTTCAGAAATAAGGTGGAAAAAGAAAATGCCGTTCAGCTTTTTGACAATCTGTACGCCTTTGAAACATGGCTGTCTTTATATACCGGCGATGGGAGCAAGTCGGATGAATATCTGCTTTCTGCTCCCGATGAAAAACAGGAGTTTTGCACGCTTGACCGTTACAGGATTATCATAAAGATACGATGTCTGATTGCAAAGGGAAAGCTTGCGGAGGCGATGGACTCCGCTTTGACGGTGGACGGATATTTTATCTCCTACGGCAGACATTACATGTGGATGGAGAATCAAATCTTAAAGGCCATTATTCTTTACAGGCAGGGAAACGACTGTTGGCAGAAGGTATTGACAGACGGGCTGAAAATGGCGCAGCATTATCATTTTGTCAGGGTTGTATCATTGGAGAGCGGGGCAATACAGCCTCTCATTCAAAATCTCAAGACTGACGAAATATCAAAAGCGTTTCTAAAGGCAATACAAAATGAAACGAGAAAGACGGCGCTGCTGTATCCCGATTATATGCACTGCGACACAATGGAGATACCGAAGCTCACTCAGCAGGAACAGAGAATACTGGCTATGCTCTGTGCCGGAAAGAAGACCGAGGAAATATGTGAGGAGTGCGGTATTACATACAACGGTCTGAAATTCCATAACAGGAACATTTATCAGAAGCTCGGCGTTACGTCAAGGGCAGGAGCGGAACGGGCTGCGGCGCGGCAAACGATATTGCTGAAACGTCCGACGGGTATATATGGGTCGGGACTTATGCGTGATTGTACCGCTATGACGGCGTGGAATTTACGAGTATGGACGAGCTTGACACCGTAAAACGTCAACTGCCTTTATGTGGATGAGGAGGGCAGACTTTGGATAGGAACCAACGATAACGGCGTCAGTATCTATGTAAAAGGCAATGTCAGCAATGTAATGAATATAAAAAGCGGTCTTTCTTCCGATTCAGTGCGGTGTATCAAAGAGGATTCCTTGGGCAATTATTATGTGGGAACATCGGAAACGCTTTGCGTTCTCACAATGGAGAACGGATTAAAAGTAAAGAATGTGATACCGGAAATCATCTATACAGCCGATATTTCCGCGTCAGACGACGGATTGGTGGCTGTGATTACCAATTCGGGCTGTCTGTATCTGATGCGGGACGGGGAAATACTGGGAAGCTATTATTCGGAGGACAGCAAATATTACTATACAAGCTGCGAATTTTTGAATTCGGGGGAACTGCTGGTCGGAACGTCGAGTAACATAATTGAGGTATGGAACATAACGGACGGAAAGCCAAACTCGATAAACCGGATTGAAGCGGGAAGCCTGAAAAACATAAACGCTTTCAAGAGAGACGAAAACGGAAACATATGGATTTGCGGGGACAATGGTATCGGGTATCTGAACTCGCAGAGAAACTTCATTTCCTATAATGTAAACAATTACAACAGCTCGATCGATAATGTGATGACAGATTACCACGGAAATATATGGTTTGTGTCCTCGCACATGGGACTGCTTAAGCTTTGTGAATCCGAGTTTTGGGATTTATACGGTCAAAACGGGCTTGCCGATACGGTGGTTAATTCCGTGACTATGTGGAACGGATATTGCTATTCGGGAACTGATGAGGGCTTGGACATTATCGACACGGAAAACAACCAAGTTATTCATAATGAGCTGACAGGACGTTTAACCGGGCACAAAATCCGCTGCTTGAAAGTGGACAGCCAAAATCAGCTTTGGATATGCAAAGCGGACGGTGCGGGACTTTTGAAAGTTGACGACCGAGATGAAGTGACTGTGTATAACACGGAAAACGGAACGATCGGAACAGCTTTTCGGTCAATCCTTGAGATGTCGGACGGAACAATTGCAGTCGCCGAAAACACGGGATTGGATTTTATCAGGGACGGCGAGGTAGCGGCTACTGTCGGTGAAAAGGACGGTCTGACGACACCGCTGATTTTATCGCTGTTGGAATTGTCGGACGGTACGCTTTTTTGTCGGTACTGACGGCGGCGGAATCGCAGTGATACGCGACGGCGGAATTACGGAAAAAATCGGTGTGGACGAAGGTCTGACCGGCGGAGTTATACTTCGTATGGTGGCTGCCGGCGAAAACGGAATTATTGCGGTAACAAGCAATTCTCTGTGCTATATAAATGAAGAGGGTTTGGTCACGCCATTGACAAATTTCCCGTATTCCAACAACTACGATATTATTTCGGACGGAAACGGCAAATTGTGGGTTTTGTCAAGCGCAGGAATCTTTATTGCGGACGAGAATGAATTAATTCAAAATAATGAGCTGAACGTAGAACTCCTTGACGCAAAAAAAAGGGTTAAAACAGCCGTTGACGGCAAACGCATGGAATTATGCGGACGAAGCGGGGAATTTATATTTATCCTGCAGCACGGGCATATATATGGTCAATATGGGGGACTAAATTACGAAGGCTCTTATCGAATGGTGGTGGAATACTTAAAAGCAGATGATAAAGAGTATGTTATGAGCAGGGGCGAAAAAACCGAAATTGCAAATGATGTGCAGCGAATTATAATTAAGCCGGTTGTGTTTAATTACTCCATAAACGACCCCTATGTAAGTTATTATCTTGAAGGGTTTGACAGTCAGCCGATTGTTGTAAAGCAGAGCAGCTTGGGTGAGGTCGTATATACAAATCTGCCGTCGGGTGAATATACGTTTCACCTGTCGATTCTGGACAGTTCAGGCAAGAATGTGATAGAAAGCTGTTCGTATATCATTGATTTGAATAAGCAGATTTGGCAGTATGGTTGGTTTATAGCATATTTTGTGACGGTATGTGTTTTGATTGTGGCTTACGTTACATGGTTGATTACAAAATTAAATATTAACCATACAATTGAGAAGCAAAATCGAGAGCTTATGCTGACCAAAAAACAACTGGAAATGGGTCGTGAAACCATTCAAGCCATTGCTGCGACCGTAGACGCAAAGGACGAGAATACCTGTCGGCACTCCTTTAGAGTGGCGGAATATTCCGCATTGATAGCCGGGAGATGCGGGTGGTCGGACGAGGAGTGTGAAAATTTAAGACAGATTGCGCTTTTGCATGACATTGGGAAAATCGGTATTCCCGATTCGGTATTGAATAAACCAAGCAGACTGACCGATGAAGAATACGAGGTTATGAAATCTCATGTGTTGATAGGCTCGCAAATATTAAAGGATTTCACCCTTGTGGACAACGTTATAGAGGGAGCTTTATATCACCACGAGAGATTTGACGGTAAAGGGTATATTCATGGACTGAAGGGAGATGAAATCCCCGTCAATGCCAGAATTATCGGAATTGCGGACGCTTTTGACGCCATGACAGCCAACCGTGTATACCGTAAGCGAATGGATATGGAGTATGTAATCGGCGAACTGAAAAAGGGGGCAGGGACGCAGTTTGACCCGGTTTATACGAAAATCCTTTTGGAATTGATTGAGGACGGAACAATAGACGTGGAACGCAGAAGGCAGGAGGAGTCACAGCAATGAAGAAACAGACAATAGCAGGTTTGTTGACCTGTCTTTTGGTAATTGCAATTTCCGTAGGTCACCATTTTTGGAATTACGGAGAGAGCCAAAAAGACGCCATAAAGGTAGGATTTGTGTATATAGGAGATGAAAGCACGGCTTATACAGCAAATTTTATCCGGGCTCAAACCGCAATTAAAGATACTTACGGAGATAATGTGGTTATTGAGGCGAAATATAACGTTTCGGAAAGCGAGGTGGAAACACCGTTAAGAGAACTGATTGAATCGGGCTGCGACTTGATTTTCACCACAAGCTACGGATATGGTGAAAAGACAAAAGAGATTGCGGAACAATATCCGGAAGTGCAATTCTGTCAGGCAACCTGTTCCAACGCAAACGAAACCCCTGAATTGGAAAACCATCATACCTTTATGGGTGCGGTATATCAGGGACGGTATGTATCGGGAGTTGTGGCAGGCATGAAATTAAGGGAGCTGATTGAGAAAGGCGTAATAACGCAGGAGGAAGCGAAGGTCGGATATGTGGCGGCTTACCCCTATGCGGAAGTAATATCGGGCTATACCGCATTTTTCCTTGGGGTGCGCTCGGTTGTTCCCGACGCGGTTATGACTGTCGCTTATGCCGATTCATGGGGCAATTATACCGAAGAGAAGAGGCTTGCCGAGGAACTGATTAAGGACGGCTGCGTTATTATTTCCCAACATTCCGATACGGCGGGACCTGCCGTAGCTTGCGAGAAAATGTCCGGAAAATACACTGTCTATCATGTGGGATACAATCAGAGCATGACTGATGTAGCTCCGACCACTTCTTTGATCAGCTGCCGTATCAACTGGACTCTGTATGAATTGGCGGCGGTACAGGCTGTGTTGGACGGAGATAAAATAGAGGACGAAATAGATGGCAGTACAAAAGGAAATGACGCATGGGGCGGATTCAAAGAGGGCTGGGTGCATATGCTGGATTTGAACGAACTGATTGCAGCCGAAGGCACAAAAGAATATATGGAAGATACGATTTCTGCATTGGAGAAAAATCAATGCCATGTATTTTACGGAAACTATCTTGGGGTTGACCCTCGGGATTCTGCGGATACTATTGATTTAAGCATTGAATATGTAGAAAATGAAAACTCTTCTGCGCCGCAGTTTCACTATGTTTTGCAGGGGGTGGTCAGCGTAAAGGAGTATGACTGAAATTCCGTTCAAGCGGTTTGTCAGACTGCAATCGGCAATTTAACTTTTGCTGTTCGTCCAATGCAAAATTCACAAAAAACGTTGATAAAAAATCGTGAAAAACCGGATAGAAAACGAATAAAAGCATGTTACCTGCCGAATAAATTCATGGCTGCATTCAATATGCGGTTTCTGCCGGGAGGTCAACGGCTGACAGTAAAATATGTTGGTTCTCTTAACTCCGTAATTCGTATTTTCAAGCGAATCAGGATCCTTGAATTCACCGCCGTTGTCGGTAAGAATGACAAGAAACAAACGCTGGAAGATCTCTGTTCCCAACTTTTCGGTAAGCTCATCAAAAACAGCCCGAACACATTTCTGACATCAAATACACATTTGTCAATGTAATTATATATTGTCCTTCGGCTGAATTCAATCTCATAGAAATGGTTTTCAAATATGTGGTTTACAGACTGCCCGTTGAGTACCGGTGGAGCGCATTCAGTCTGGCAGTTTGTTCGACTGAGGCATGAATGTTTTTTCGTGACTCACAAAGAGTGGACCTGCTCTTTTTGTCGGCTTTATAGGCTGAATAGTATGCTTGCTGTTTGCGGCAGAAATCCTGTTTATAGCAGCTATCTCACGGAGACTGTTCTGAAAAGCAAGGTGCTTTTCAATTACACATCTGTCGGTTAAATTAAAGTGTGGAATTTCATATATCTTCTTTCCCGGCATTTCGGACAATTTTATTATAACACATTTCGTGCAGATTTTATCTCAACACTTTCAACCCGTTTTTGACCTTTTGTGCATGGGTTATCGCAACTTTTTTATGTGAATTTTGCATTTGACGAAAGATATATTTTGCTCCGTCAAAGATAAGGAAAAACGGATTTGAATTTGTTATTTTGCCTTGGCAGAGTTTATTATCGGCAGACTTGGCAGTGTCATAATCCGGCACCGCTTTTTTTATTACAGTTTTGTCATAAATATTGACAAACAAAAAATAAAGTATTATACTTCTAAATATGCAGAAAAATTTTGAAAAAAGTGCAACCTATTGATGGTTTCTGTTGTTTTATATTATGGAATGGGGGTGACGGCATGGACGAAAAAAAGCCAGGAAAGCCCAGAGCCATGATACATGTCAAGGATCTGCGCAAGGAATATAAGCTTGATGGCGGAGAAAGCGTTGTGGCGCTGAAAAGGATAAATCTTGACATCATGGAGGGAGAGCTGTGCTGTATATTCGGCACATCTGGCTCAGGCAAATCCACGCTGCTCAATCAGCTTGCCGGACTGGAAAAGCCTACCTTCGGCGACGTATATATAAGGGGAGTTCCTATCACAAGGCTTTCGGAGAACCGACTTGCCGAGTTCCGACAGAAGCATATCGGGTTTGTGTTCCAGTCATACAATCTGCTGCCGTTCATGACTGCGGTGGAAAACGTTGCTATGCCGCTTATGTTTCGAGGGGAAAGCAAGCGCAGGCGAACACGCATTGCGGTGGATATGCTGCGAAAGGTGGGTCTTGGAAACCGCCTGAAGCACTACCCTCGGCAGATGTCCGGCGGTCAGCAGCAGCGAGTGGGCGTTGCACGTGCTTTTGTTGCAAGACCCGATGTGGTATTTGCGGACGAGCCGACCGGAAACCTTGATTCAAAGACGACAATCGAGGTCATGGATATGATAAAGAGCTTTGCGGCAAGGTTCAACCAGACTATTGTTCTGGTAACTCACGACCCGGAGCTTGCAAAGTACGCAGACAGAATAGTAACGCTGGTGGACGGCAGAATAGTCAGCGATACAAAAGGAGAACAACATGAATAAGTATGCAAAAAAGGTATGCTCAGCCTTTCTGAGCGCAGTATTGCTTACAGCAGCCGTTCCTGCGGCAGCGCCGTTCGCGGCGTATGCCGACGGAACTGTTGAAGCGCCGCAGGAGGAGCTTACCCTTTCCCCGGTCATAGTGCAGTATATTCCCACCACCACAAAGGACAAGGTGCTTTCCTCTATCGGAGAGAATACCGTGTTCAACCTGAAGCTTACCATAAAGGACATAAAGGTAAAGACCTCGCAGATAAGCGGCGCAGACGATATCGACTTTATAAAGACAATGGACACATTCAAGGGTACGGTGGAGTCTGTTACGGTTACCTCAAGGGGCGATGAGCTGCTGAGATACGACGTTGTGTTAAAAGACTGCAAATGGCTTGGCGGCAGCACCTCGTTCGGCTATATGGTAGGCTACGCCGGCGGCAGCAGCTATACGGAAGGCTCACTGACCATAAACGAGTGCAAGCAGACGGAGGAAGCCGAAGATCCTGTAATAAACGTTGCCGAGCCTATAATCAAGATCACCGGAATTGAGCCGTCCGAGCCGATAAGGGCAGGGGAGAGCGGAGAGTTCAGCATAAGGCTGAAAAACCTCGGCACTACTGCGGCTTACAATATTCTGGCAGAGATAACACCGGCTGACGATATACTCATCGTTGACGGAACAGGCACACAGGATATCGAAAGCCTTGACTTCAAGGACGAAAAGGTTATCACCGTCAAGTACAAGGCGCTTGACAAGATAAATTCGCTCAAGCAGATATTCAGCGTGTCGCTGCGGTATTATTACGACAACGGTTCGTCTGAGGTGACGGGCTCCGCAAGCTCTCAGGTATCCGTTGCGGCGGAGGTATCCACAACCGAAAAGGTATATCCGGTTGTCACTGCGGATTTCTCGCTTTCCGAAGCCGAAATAGAGGGCGGAAAGGAATACAGCGGCGTCGTCACCGTAGAGAACAGCGGCTCTGCCGATATTAAGGGACTTTTCGTTAGCTTTTCCGGCTCTGACGATATCGTTGTCACCGGCGGCACAGGCTCTAGATATTTTGAGAGCCTGCCTATGAACTCCCGTAAGCAGATTACCGTAAAGTTCAGAACCATGAACGATATCACCTCGCTCCGTCAGGAACTCAAGGTTTCTTTGAGGTACAGCTACATGCAGGGCAGCGAGGAGCTTGAAAGCACCTACGAGCAGTCGTTCATAATGTTCGGCAAGGGCGCAGGCTCAGCTCCGCTGCCGATAATCACCTCTTCTCCGCTGGACAGCGCTCTGGAGGCGGGCAGAAAATACCGCAAGGCATTTTACATAAGCAATAAGGGAACGGAGGACATGGTGAATGTCACCGTAAAGGTAAAGGGCAGCGAGGGTCTGACCATTACCGGAGGAAGCGAGCAGTTCTTTGTTGACAAAATCAAGGCGGGCAGTCAGAAGCGTCTGCTGGTTAATTTTAACACGAACGCCGAGCTTACCGCCGTAAACCAGACGCTTGATGTTGACGTTGAGTACTACTATGAGAAATCGGGCGCTCTGACCTCTGAGAGCAAGAGCGGCACTATTACAATGAACTCTGCGATATCCTCCGCCCCGGTATTGAGAATATCCGGCGAGAAGCTTGATACGGCGCTTATGCCCGATACCGAGTATGAGTATAAGATATATGTAAAAAATTACGGCGATATCACGGTCAGAGATGTGTTTGTTGATTTTACGTCCACCGACGGGATTTATTTTATCGACGGCACGGAGGCGGGACATATCGAGATAATACGTCCGCAGGACGACGAGTGCGTCACGGTGAGGTTCAGGACGACAGAGGAAATCACAGCCGTAAAGCAGGGGATAACCGCCGCTTTTAAGTATGCATACGGCAGGAACAACTCTATAATCCAGAAGGAGGACAGCTCCTCTCTGTCGCTGATTGCGGCGGTAAACAAGACATCTGAGAGCAGCGACAGCATTGCGGCGCCCAACATAATCATAGGCAGGTATGATATCGGGGCGAACGAGATAGCGGCAGGTGATGTTTTCACACTGAGCCTTGATTTTTACAATACAAACGCCGCCACCCGTATTGAGAACCTTGTGATGACGGTCAACGCAGGGGGCGACCTGTCGATATACGGCGGCAGCAATTCATTTTATTATGCCTCGCTTGCGGCAGGCGGCTCTGAAAGCGAAGCGGTTCAGCTCAGGGCGCTGCCTACGGCAATGACAGGCACTTCCTCTGTGTCGGTATCGTTCAAGTATGATTATCTTTCGGGCGACACAAGAAATACGATTACCTCCGAGCAGTCGATATTTGTGCCGATATACCAGCCTGATAAGATGACATTCTCTGTCAGCAAGCCTACATACGATATATATACGGGCAATGAGGTTTATTTGACATTAAGCTACATGAATAAGGGACGTGCCGACGCTGCGAACGTCAAGGTTGAGCTGGTGAGCGATACAAGCTCCGGCGGTGAGGAAACAGAGGGCGAGATATACGAAACTCAGGACGCCGCTCCGGTCGGGACTGCCGAATATACCGCAATGAGCATGATGGTGATTGAAGATAATTTCGGGATCGAAGTAGATGATGGGGACGCGGCGGCAGGCAGCAATTATTACGACGATATGAGCGGCAGCTACGGTGACGACCCCGGATTTACCGCTCTTTCAACCGAAAAGGTGATAGGCAATATAGCCGCAGGCGGCAGCGGAACTGCGGATTTTGTGGTAACACCCACGAGGTCGGGCGATATCACGGTTATTTTCAGAATAACCTATGAGGACTCGAACATGAACGAGATCGTCAAAGATGTTCCCGTCACGCTGACGGTTCAGGAGCAGATGTGGTACGAGCCTGATTACCCCATGACCTATGAGATGGGAGATGAAGGCGGCGACAGCGGTTTCCCGTGGTGGGGTTGGCTTATAATCGGCGGCGGTGCTGCGATAATTGCCGCAGTAATCATCATTGTTGTCGTAAATGTAAGGAAGAAAAACGGCGGCAGAAAAAAATACACGGCAGACGACATCGACTGGGAGGACGAGTTTGACGAGGAAAGCGCCGACAGCAGCAAGAAAACAAAGGTTTAATGGTGACGAAGCGTGAGAATATTTGACATGATAAAAATGACGCTGCAAAACCTTACCCGACGTAAATCACGGACTGTCCTTACCGTGCTGGGCGTTGTGGTGGGCTGCTGCGCCATCGTGACAATGATGTCCATAGGCTACGGCGTGCAGAATTCTCAGCAGATAATGCTGGAGGAAATGGGCGACCTTACGCTTATACAGGTGTATTCCGGCGGCAGGGACAGCACGAAGCTGGACGATACGGCAATAAAAAAGTTCCAGGGCATTGCAAACGTAGACGTTGCCATCGGGAAAACATCACTGAACAATATCGGATATAATATCTATGTCGGCGACAACGACAGGTATAAGATGAGTTGGGCAACGATAGTGGGAATAAATTCCGACGCAATGGAGAAATTCGGCTTTGAGCTTATCAGCGGCACATACCCGAAGGAGCCTTTTCAGGTGCTTGCGGGACAGTATACCGCCTATAACCTTATGGACACGCTCCGTCCGGACGGAAATAACACTGTTGACCGCTGGAGCGCAATGTACCAGATGGACGAATACGGAATATACACCTATAATCCGGACGCAGAGCTCCCCGACCCGTATATCGACCTTCAGGGCAAGACCATGAAAATGAAACTGTATTCCTATGAAAACGAAGATGTCAAGAAGTATCAGGAGATAAAGGTGACAGGCGTTGTCAAGGAGGATTACAACAAGGATTACGCCACAAGCGAGGGTCTGATATTTCTGACCACCGACCTTCAGTCAATAAATAAAATGCTCTTTCCTACCTCATCTCAGAAATTGGAATACAACGAGATATATGTCAAGGCAAAGGATATCTCGCAGGTAGCCGATATCGAGTCCGAGATAAAGAAGCTTGGTTACAGCACCTACTCCATGGAAAGCGTCCGCAAGCCGCTTGAGGAGGAAGCAAGAAAGCAGCAGATGATGCTGGGAGGACTTGGCGCAGTATCGCTGTTCGTTGCGGCTCTCGGTATATGCAACACAATGATAATGTCAATATCCGAGCGCACCCGTGAGATAGGCGTAATGAAGGCGCTTGGCTGCTATCTCGGCAATATCCGCACCGTGTTCCTGATGGAAGCGGGCTTTATAGGGCTTATCGGCGGTATTATAGGCAGCGCTCTCAGTTTTGTCATATCCGTGGCGATGAATTTTGTAACCAATGAAACAGCGAATGCGATAGAGGTGACAAATCTTGAAACCCTGTGGACAAAGCTTGTCACGGCAATGGATACCGCAAACAGTCCGATGTCAATAATTCCGCTGTGGCTGTATGGCTTTGCGATATTGTTTTCGATAGTCATTGGGCTTGGCTCGGGCTTCTACCCAGCAAACAAGGCGGTGCATATCTCCGCTCTTGAGGCTATAAAGCGGGAATAACACATGATAAGCAGTCGGCAAAACGCCGGTTTCTCAGACCGTCGAAAAAGCCCCGTTGGGGAGCTTTTAGCCGAAACTTGGCTATGCGGCGTCCATGCCGCACTTTTGGTTTCGGCTTCGCAACATCGTGTTGCCCGCCGAAACAT
>CAYRLM010000029.1:0-16976 GCA_964425035.1 uncultured Ruminococcus sp. | reverse complement strand
CCCGAAGCGGCGCCGGTGAAGCGCATAGTGCAGCTTGCCAAGGACAGCGGGACGGCGATAGACGCCACCTGCGGCAGACGCACACGCTCGGTGATAATCTGCGACAGCGGTCATGTGGTAATGTCCGCCCAGACGCCTGAAACCATATCGGGAAAGACATCTGAAGAAACATAAAAATATAACATATAAATAAAGAGGAGATATCATCATGGAAAATGGCTTGCTTTTTGTCGTATCGGCGCCTGCCGGCTGCGGAAAGGATACGATACTCGAACAGCTGTTCAAATGCACGGAAAATGTCGGATATTCGGTATCTGCGACCAGCCGTGCCCCGCGTGAGGGAGAGATTGACGGAGTACACTACCATTTCCGTACACGGGAGCAGTTCGAGCAGATGATAAGGAACGACGAGGTTCTTGAATACACCGAATACTGCGGCAACTACTACGGTACGCCGAGAAAGGCGGTGGAGGACATGCTGAGCGCCGGAAAGGACGTTATCCTCAAAATCGAGGTCGAGGGAGCAATGAATATAAAGCGCATGTTCCCGGAATGCTGTCTGGTATTTATCCTGCCGCCCTCAATGAGCGAGCTGGAGCGCCGCCTGAGAAAAAGAGGAACCGAAACCGAGGAGAAGATAATCCAGCGCACCGCTCAGGCACGGGAGGAGCTGCAATACGCCGAAAATTACGATTACCTGATAGTAAACGGCGAGCTTGAAAAGGCTGTCGCCGACCTCAAGGCGGTGATAACGGCGGAGAAGCTGCACAAGGTGCGCAGACTTCCGCTGCTCAGGGCGCTGAGGCAGGAATGACGGAAGCGGTTCAGGCGGCGGTGGAGGGAACGGCGTACAGCTTTGACACGCTGTTCACCTACCTTGTGCCGGAGGAGCTTTACGGTAAAATATCCGCAGGAATGCGCGTGGTAGTTCCGTTTGGCAGGGGCAGTCGCAGCCGTGTGGCGCTGGTGTTCTCCGTCGAACCTGCGCCGCAGGAGCGTACCGGGCTGAAATACGTCAGCTCCATAGCGGACAGCGAGCCTGTTATTTCCCCGGAAATGATAAGGCTGTGCAAATGGATACGGGACAACACGTTCTGCACATATTTTGACGCATTCCGCACTATATTGCCGCCGGGACTGAGTTACACACTGCAAACCCGGTACGAGCCGGTGAACGGATTTTCCGGGGAGCTGACAGTCCCGGAGAGCCGGCTGCTGGAAAGCGTTTCACGGCTGAGGGAGCGATATTCCCCGGACGCCGCCGACAAGCCGCTGCTGAGAAGCCTGATTGAAAAGGGCGCAGTGCGCGAGTCGGAGCTCCTGAAGCGCAGAGTAGGCGATGAAACCACCCTGATGGTGAAAATAGCGGAACAGCGTGAGGGCGCAGAAGCTGCGAAGCTTACGCCGAAGCAGAAGCAGGTCATGACGTTTCTGGAGGAAAATTCGGCTGCGTCGGTACACGAGGTGTGCTATGCGCTGAATATAACTGCGGCGGTAGTGAAGCGGCTTGTGGATAAGGGTATACTGGAGCAGTACGAGTATCAGGTGTTCCGTCTTGAAAACACCGAGGGAATGACGGAAAGCCCGTCCGATATCGTATTTTCGCCGAAGCAGCAGGCGGTATTCAACGGTCTGCTGGAATTGATGAACAAGGACGAGCCGAAATGTGCGCTTCTACGTGGGATAACCGGCAGCGGCAAGACCTCAGTGTTCATACGTCTTATCGACGAAGCGGTGAAGCAGGGCAGGTCTGCTGTCATGCTTGTGCCGGAGATATCTCTCACGCCGCAGATGGTGGGGAAGTTCCGCCGGCTGTTCGGCAGCGAGGTGGCAATACTGCACAGCAGTCTGTCGCTGGGCGAGCGTGCGGACGAATACACCCGTATAAAGACGGGCAGGGCGCATATTGTGGTGGGAACACGCAGCGCAGTGTTCGCCCCGGTGCAAAACCTCGGCATTATTGTCATTGACGAGGAGGGCGAGGGAACGTACAAATCCGAGAGCGCTCCTAGATATCACGCACGCGACATCGCAAAGCAGCGCTGCTTTTATCACGGCGCATTTCTGCTGCTGGCTTCCGCAACGCCCTCGCTGGAGAGCTACTACTACGCAAAGACGGGGCGTTACAGCCTGTTTGAGCTGGACGAGCGCTACAACAACGCAGTCCTGCCGGAGGTCTATATTGCGGATATGCGCATCGAAGCGCAGAACGGCAACCATTCCGCATTCAGTATGCCGCTTGTCGAGGAAATACAGAAGAACCTCGACCGTGGGGAGCAGTCGATATTGCTGCTCAACCGCCGAGGGTATCATACGAGCGTGCGCTGCGCCTCCTGCGGCAAGGCTGTGGAATGTCCCAACTGTGCGCTGCCCATGACCTATCACAAGGCTAACGGCGCAGTGATATGCCACTACTGCGGATATTCCCATGCGCTGGGTGCGGTCTGCCCGTCCTGCGGCAGCAAATTTCTGATGATGAAGGGAACAGGCACGCAGCGTATAGAGGACGAGATATCCGAGCTGTTTCCCAAGGCAAGAATACTTCGCATGGACGCAGACACCACCGCCGCAAAGAACGCATTCGAGAGCAAGTTCAAGGCGTTTGCCGACGGGGAATACGACATTATAGTCGGCACTCAGATGATAGCAAAGGGGCTGGATTTCCCGAATGTCACACTGGTAGGAGTTCTGCGGACGGACAACAGCCTTTACGCCGGGGATTTCCGTGCGTATGAGCGCACCTTCTCGCTGATAACGCAGGTGGTCGGCAGGGGAGGAAGAGGCGGAAAAAAGGGCAGGGCGCTGATACAGACCTTTACACCGGAGCATTATGTGCTGAACCTCGCCGCAAACCAGAACTACCCCGACTTCTACGCCGAGGAGATAGAGCTGCGTCAGACCATGCTGTATCCCCCGTTCTGCGATATCGTGGTGGTAGGCTTCACCTCGCTTATAGACGAGGAATGCAGCCGTGCGGCACTGAAATTCCGCGACAGACTTGAAGAGCGGCATAAGTCAGACTGTCCCGAAATTCCGCTGAGGATACTGGGCCCCGCAAGGAACATTATAAGCAAGGTAAACGGGCGCTACCGCTGGCGGCTGATACTCAAGTGCAGAAACTCCTCGCCGCTGCGGCGGCTGGTGGAGCTGACATTGAAGGAAACAGGCTCCGACCGAGCGTTCAGGAATACCGCAGTATTTGCGGACATGAACGGCGACCCGTGAAGATAGAAAGGACGTTGAAAATGGCATTACGGCAGATAGTGAGATTCGGCGACGATATACTCCGAAAGAAAAGCAGACCCGTCACCAGCTTTGACCAGCGCCTGTGGACGCTTCTTGACGATATGGCGGAAACAATGCACGACAAGGACGGAGCGGGGCTTGCGGCGGTTCAGGTGGGAGTGCTGCGCCGCGCGGTGGTTATAGACGTGCATGACGAGCACGGCGTTATCGAACTGATAAACCCCGAAATAGTGACCGCAGAGGGAACGCAGTACGGTCAGGAGGGCTGTCTTTCCGCTCCCAACGTGTGGGAGGACGTCGAGCGCCCGAATATCGTCACCGTAAAGGCGCAGGACAGGAACGGCAGGGAATTCACCATGACCGGCAGCGCACTTCTGGCAAGAGCCTTCTGCCATGAGCTTGATCATCTGGACGGAGTGCTTTTCATCGACCATGTAAAGAGCGGCGCACCGGAGCACAGGGACGTAACGTCAAGGTAAAGAGAGGAATACAGATGGCGGTTTTGGAGATATTACAGTTTGGCAACGAGCTGCTTCGCCGCAGGAGCGAGGAGGTCACCGAGTTCAACGAGGAGCTGTGGGAGCTTCTTGACGATATGGCGGAAACCATGTATGACGCGGGGGGAGTAGGTCTTGCCGCACCGCAGATAGGCGTGCTGAAGCGCATTGTCGTGATAGATACCGACGATGACCACGGTCTGCTGGAGCTTGTAAACCCTGTGATAGTGGCGATAAAGGGCAAGCAGCACGAGCCCGAGGGCTGCCTTTCCTATCCGGGGAAGAGCGGCTATGTCGTGCGCCCGGCAAGGGTGAAGCTTAAGGCGCAGGATCGCTACGGCAAACGTAAGGTATATGTGGGCTCGGGGCTGCTGGCTCGTGCCTTCTGCCATGAAACAGACCACCTTAACGGCATACTTTATTCCGACAAGGTGGACGAATGGGAGGAAGAGGAATGAAGCTGGTATTTATGGGTACTCCGGTGTTTGCGCTGTCCTGTCTGGAGCAGCTTATAGCCGCAGGTCACGAGGTGGCGGCGGTGTTTACGCAGCCCGACAAGCCCAAGAACCGAGGAAAGCAGATACAGATGACCCCGGTCAAGGAATGCGCATTAAAGCACGATATCCCGGTATATCAGCCGCTGAGCCTGCGTAAGGGCGAGGACGCCGATAGGTCGCTGGAGGTACTTCGAGAGATAAGCCCGGAATGTATCGTGGTGGTAGCCTATGGGCAGATTTTGCCGGAAAGCATACTGGAGCTGCCGACATACGGCTGCATAAACGTACACGCCTCGCTGCTGCCTATGTACAGAGGGGCTGCCCCGATACAGCGCTGCATACAGTACGGCGAGAAAAAGACAGGAGTTACCACGATGTACATGGCAAAGGGGCTTGACACGGGCGACATGATACTTCGGGAGGAGTTGGATATCCCGGAGGATATGACAGGCTCGGAGCTTCACGACAGGCTGTCGGAGATGGGCGGAAGGCTCATCGTGCGCACTCTTGAGGAGGTAAGCGGCGGCACGGCACCGAGAATACCGCAGGAGGGCGATACCTGCTATGCCTCGATGATAAGCAAGGAGGAGCTGCTGCTGGACTTCACAAAGCCTGCGGAGCAGGTGCGTGATTTTATCCGTGCGATGTCCGCAGCCCCCTGCGCATATACGCTGATTGACGGAAAGCGGCTCAAGGTTTACGGCGCAAGGCTTTCTGCGAAGCGGTATTCCGGCAAGCCGGGAGAGATAGCCGACCCGGACGTATTCGCCGTGATATGCGGCGACGGTGCGGTGGAATTCACCGAGGTACAGCCGGAGGGCGGCAAGCGAATGGATATTCAGGCATATCTTCGAGGGAAAAAGCCGGAAAAGGGAACTCTTCTGGGTAATTGAACCCGAAACACATATAATAACCGTAATTGATATCACTGTAAAGCAGGAGGCAATTTATGGTACAGCTACTGATAACGGCAGCGGAGCAGGGCGTTCGCCGCACGAATTATTTCAGCGTGAGCTACACAACGGCGTATTTTCTGTGTATAGCAGCGTTTATTTTCGCACTGATATGTTCGGCAAACGTCAAGAGGACATTCAACAAATATTCCCGCGTCGTCAGCCGCCGAGGTATCACCGCGGCGGAGGCGGCACGAAAAATTCTTGACAAGAACGGGCTTTATAACGTTCAGGTGATGAGAATTTCCGGAAATCTCACGGATAATTACGACCCTCGCACCAATGTCGTTTCGCTGTCGGAGAGCGTTTACGACAGCGCTTCTCTTGCGGCGATAGGCGTGGCTGCGCACGAATGCGGACATGCGGTACAGCATTCGCAGGATTACGTTCCGATAAAAATACGCTCGGCGGTATTTCCGCTGGCAAGATTAGGCTCGTCGGTGTATTTTATCGTGTTCCTGATGGGGCTTATATTCAGCTTTGAGCCGCTGGTGGACGCAGGAATTATTCTGTTCCTGTTCGTGGTAGTGTTCCAGCTGGTGACGCTTCCCGTGGAATTTAACGCCAGCCGCCGCGCAATGCTCACAATCAGCAGCGAGGGCATACTGGAGCATGACGAGCTTTACGGCGCACGGCGGACGCTTACCGCAGCGGCGCTGACATATGTCGCAAGTCTGGCGGTATCTTTGACGCAGCTTTTGAGGCTGCTATCATACAGAAGCAGACGGTAAAGTCTTTCCGGGCGGCTGCTCGGAGTACATATAATAAGGAGGGCTGGCAATGGCTGACCCACGGCTCACGGTCGTAAAAATGCTGATGAAAATGGACAGCAGCGAGGCTTATTCCAATCTGCTGCTGGATTCCGTTTTCAGCGAAACCGACCTCGGCGACAGGGACAAGGCGTTTGCGGCGGCGCTGTTTTACGGCGTACTGGAGCGCAGACTGACACTCGATTATGTAATAAGCGTCAACTCGAAAATTCCGTTTGAGAAGCTTGACAATGCGGCGGTGCAGATACTCCGCACAGGGTTGTACCAGCTTCTGTATATGCCCTCGGTGCCGGAAAGCGCCGCAGTGAACGAGAGCGTGAAAATGTGCGGGAAGCTGAAATGCTTCTCGGCGCAGGGCTTTGTGAACGGAATGCTTCGCAGCTTTATACGAAGCGGAAAGAAGATAAGCTACCTCGGTATGCCGCCGGAAAAGCGCCTGTCTGTGGAATATTCCTGCCCGGAGCGTCTGGTTCAGAAGCTCATGGACGAATACGGCACGGAGTTTACGGTAAAGGCGCTGAAGGCTTCTGTCGGAAAGCCGCCTGTATATGCCCGTGTGAACACCGTAAAAACCACTGCGGACAAGCTTCTTGCGGAACTGGCAAGGGAAAAGGTAAAGGCGGCGGCGTTTCCGGGGCTTGAAAACTGCATAAAAATCGAAAAGACCGGCGACATCGAAAAGTGTGCGGCGTTCCGTCAGGGGCTGTTTCATGTTCAGGATATATCCTCGCAGCTGTGCTGCCTTACCCTGCGCCCGGTGGTGAACGAAACCGTGCTGGACGTCTGCGCAGCCCCGGGCGGCAAGAGCTTTACGCTGGCACAGCTCATGGGAAATAACGGCAGGCTGTACAGCATGGATCTTCACGAGCAGCGCTGCGGGCTGATAGAGGACGGAGCTGCAAGGCTCGGCATAAAGATAATCACCGCAATGCCGAATGACGCTTCAAGGCACAATCCGCAGCTGCCGCAGGCGGACAGGGTGCTTTGCGATGTACCTTGCTCGGGGCTGGGAGTTATCCGCCGCAAGCCGGAAATAAAGTACAAGGATTTAGACGAATTTTTCTCGCTTCCGGAGCTGCAATACCTGATACTGGAAACCTCGGCGGCGTATGTGAAGCCGGGCGGAACGCTGGTTTATTCTACCTGTACGCTTTCCCGCGCGGAGAACGATGATGTTGCGGAGCGCTTTGCGGCGGCACACCCCGAGTTCACGCCGATAGTGCAGCCCGTGCCTTATCCGGCGGCAGGCGACTACAAGCGCACCTACTGCCCGGACGAAAACGGCGGGGACGGGTTTTTCACAGCTTCCTTCCGCAGGACTTAAGAAAGGCTGACAAATTTGAACGAACTGGAAAAAACAGATATATTATCTCTCACAAAAGAGGAGCTGACCGCAGAAATAACCGCCATGGGTGAAAAGGCGTTTCGGGCGAAGCAGATTTACGAATGGCTGCATGTCAAGAAAATCAATGATTTTTCACAAATGACTAATATTTCTGCACAATTCCGTGACGCTTTATCAAGAAAATTTTGTCTAAAACACCTAATTATCAAAAAAAGACTTGTATCTGAACTTGATAATACGGTAAAATATCTTTATGGGCTTCCGGACGGAGAGGCAGTGGAAACGGTGCTGATGGAATACAAGCACGGCAACAGCCTTTGCATTTCAACTCAGGTGGGCTGCCGCATGGGGTGTCGGTTCTGCGCCAGCACCATTGCCGGCTTTGTAAGACATCTGCTGCCGAGCGAAATGCTGCTTCAGGTCTATGAAACGGAGCGTGACAGCGGCAGGCATGTTGACAGCATAGTGCTTATGGGCATAGGCGAGCCGCTGGATAACTATGACAATGTGCTGAAATTCCTCACGCTGATGAACAGCGAGGGCGGCGGCATGAGTCTGCGGCACATTTCACTGTCCACCTGCGGCGTGGTTCCTCGTATATATGAACTGGCGGAACTGAAAACGGGGCTTACTCTGTCTATATCGCTCCATGCTGCGTCTGACGAACGCCGCAGCGAGATAATGCCCATCAACAGGAAATATCACCTTGACGAGCTGATGAAAGCATGTCGGTATTATTTTGACAAGACCGGGCGGCGTATCAGCTTTGAATATTCCCTCATAGAGGGAGTAAACGACACCGAGCAGTCCGCACAGGAGCTTATAGATCTGCTGGGCGGATTTATGTGCCATGTGAACCTGATACCGATAAACGAGATCAGGGAGCGGGATTTTCGCAAGAGCCGCTCGGTGGAGAAATTCAGGAAGCGTCTGTGCGACGCAGGGATAAACGCCACGGTTCGCAGAACCCTCGGCGCCGACATAAGTGCGGCGTGCGGACAGCTGCGGCGTGACGGCGGCATGAATAACGCAGGTGAAAATTCCGCAGACAAGACAACAGGCGGTGAGTTATGAAGATATTCAGCAAGACAGATATAGGATTGCTTCGTGAGGAAAATCAGGACTGCGTGTGGAGCGCAGCGCTCTCTGACAAGGCGTGTGCCGCAGTATTGTGCGACGGAATGGGCGGCGAAGCCCACGGCGGACTTGCAAGCAGCATGGCGGTTGACATAATTTCAAAGCGTATACGGGAGAATTTCACGGAGCTTATGAACCGCAACACGGTGCGCAATCTGCTCATCACGGCGGTGTCGGCGGCTAACAGCATTGTCTACGACGCCGCGCTGAAAGAGCCGCCGGGAACGGTCATGGGTACTACCTGCGTCGCAGCGATAGTGGCTGACGGCAGGGCGTATATCGTGAATGTCGGTGACAGCAGGGGCTATCATCTCTTTTCAAGCGACGACAGCGAGTGCATTCAGCAGATAACCAAGGATCATTCGCATGTGCGCGACCTTATCGACAGAGGGGAGATAACCGAGGAGCAGGCAAAGACGCACCCCGAGCGCAACAAGATCACCCGTGCGATCGGCGCTGACAGCAATGTCACCACCGATTATTTCGAGGTGGAGATGGCGCAGGGCGATATGCTGCTGCTTTGCTCGGACGGACTTTCGTCCTACGGAGATGACATGGACGTGCTTGACATCTGTTTCGAGAACTCCCCGGAGGACATCTGCGATAAGCTGATAGATTACGCAAACGAAAACGGAGGGCATGACAATATTTCCGTGGCTCTGTTTGCCGTGTAACAATGTTTACATTTTGATTACAGATTATTGAAATCTGTTGACAGTTATCGCCGCAATATGGTATCATATTATAGGTAACGGCGTTGTAATAAATATTCTTATCGGCAGACGTTTCCATACGGCGCTGCGAATATGATAATGTATGGAGAAATGGCGAGGCACATTTATGGACAGTAATATCGGAAAGAAGCTGGACGGCAGATATGAGCTGCTGGAGCTTATCGGCGTCGGCGGAATGGCGGATATTTACAAGGCTCGTGACATTGAGGAGGATCGAATAGTTGCGGTCAAGATACTCAAGACCGAGTTTGCAGGCAGCGATGAGTTCCTGCGGAGATTCCGCAACGAATCCAAGGCGATAGCGCTGCTTTCCCACCCGAATATCGTCAAGATCTATGATGTCGGCTTCACTGACAAGGTGCAGTTCATCGTCATGGAGTATGTTGACGGAATTACTCTGACGGATTATATCGAGCAGCAGGGCGTGCTTAAATGGCGTGACGCCGTGCATTTCACGATCCAGATACTTAAAGCTCTCCAGCATGCGCACGACAGGGGCATAGTTCACCGTGACATTAAATCCAGCAACGTAATGCTGCTGAGCGACGGTACCATAAAGGTCATGGACTTCGGCATCGCACGCTTCAACCGAGAGAACAACAAGACCATGTCCGAAAAGACTATCGGTTCCGTGCATTACATCAGCCCCGAGCAGGCGCGCGGCGACATAACCGACGAGCGAAGCGACATCTATTCCGTCGGTGTGGCGCTTTACGAGATGCTCACGGGAAAGAAACCGTTTGACGGCGACACTCCCGTGGCTATTGCGCTTATGCATATGCAGAGTACCCCGAAGAAGCCCTCCGAGATAAACAGCACCATTGCAGAGGGACTTGAGCAGATAGTGCTTCGGGCTATGCAGAAAGATCCCGCACAGCGCTATCAGACCGCCGGAGAGATGATAAAGGATCTTGAGGAATTTCGCAAGAACCCCGGCATTGTCTTTGATTACAAGTATAATTCCACAGACGGGAGCACGAAGTATTTCGACCGCCCCATTCCCGCCGCCGAGCAGGAGCGCACACGCCGCCGCCAGTCTGCCCAGACCGACGATGACGAGGACGAGTATGAGGACGATGACGATTACGACGATGACGAGGACGAATATGAGGAGCGCCGCTCTCCGCTGATACCGATATTGTTTGCGGTAGGTACGGCGTTCGTTATCGCAACGGTATTTCTGGTGCTCATGGTAGTGTTCAACAGTCTTGATGTAACCGGCAGCGATATCGAGTCGGTTATCGGCATATCCAATGACACCATCAGCGTTACCGACAATAACGAGTTCCTTATGCCCAACCTTGTCGGAATGTCATGGGAGGAAGCAAACGAGAAGTACTCCAAATACATGAAGCTCACGGCGGAGCAGGAGTGGAGCACCGTAACCAAGGATCAGATCTTTGATCAGGAATATGCCGAGGGCAGAAAGGTCAAGACCGGAACAGAGGTAACCGTAAAGGTCAGCAAGGGCATAAAGCAGATCGAGATACAGGATCTTGAGAACCTGAGCCTTTCAATAGCCGTAACAAAGCTTGAAAAGGACGGCTTTGTCGTCAGAAAAACCTATATCGAGAGCGATGATATTGCTAAGGACAACGTTATTCGCACCGAGCCTGCCGCACATGAAATGGCGGATCAGGGCAGCACGGTCGTTTTGGTAGTAAGTCTTGGCCCGGAGAATACGCAGGTCAGCGTTCCCAAATTCGTTGATCTGCCGCTGAGCGTTGCAAGAACCCGTGCCGACGAGTATCACCTCAGCTATCAGGTAGAGTACAAGGACAGCGAGGATTACGACAAGGACGTTGTAATGGCACAGAGCATAGAGCCGAACAGCTGGGTGGATCGAGATACCGAGATAGTGTTCACCGTCAGCACCGGAGAGGTCGGAGAAAAGACCAAGGAGCTGAAATTCTCGCTGCCGAAGAAGGCTGAGGGCGAGTTCGAGTTCAATTACTATGTTGACGGAGTGCTTGATCAGGATGCCCGCATAATAATGGATATCGGTCTTGCTTCCAGCAAGTCGATGAGTTACAGCGTTGTAGGTGCGCCCGGTGAAACCAAGAATGTTACCATCAAGGTGACTTCGCAGGAAACGGGCAAGACCGGCACATATATGGATATTACCGTAACATTCCCCGAGGACGACGGCAAGCCCACCGCGGAGGAGAACACCGTAAACAGCAAGATATTCACCGAACTTCGGGAGCCCGAAGAGTCTGACGAGCCTATTCTCGTGACCGAGGACGAGCCGGAGCCGGACACGGTCGATACCGATGAGCCGACTCCCGCCGTTACAACAGCGGCAACGGAGCATACGACTGCGCATCAGACCACGGCGCAGACTGACCCGATAGAGCCTGATCCCGGAATTTCGGTAGACTGATTGAACAGGGGGTAATGATATTTCTGCTGAATATCATGATCATGGAATAATCACAAAAGCAGTCGGGGGCGTCTATTATGTAGATGCCCTTTCGGGCTATGAGGATAAGGGGGAAATTATCCCCGACGGAAGAACTCTGAAATGCGCAGCTCGCGGCTTGTTCCGTCAGAACGGAATAAGTCCCAGCGCAGGGGACATTGTCGAGGTGATAAGTCAGGAGAACAGTGAGTCGCTTATCTCCGAGATACTGCCTCGCAGGAATTACCTTGTCAGACCGCCGCTTGCGAACCTTGACGGAGTTGTGTTCGTGATAAGCTGCGCCGACCCTGCGCCGAACAGGTTCATTCTGGACAAGCTGATAGCAATAGCCGACAGTAAATCGATAGAGCCGATGATAGCTTTCACCAAGTGCGACATTGAGCAGGCGGAGGAGCTGGCGCAGATATACCGCGGCATCGGCATAGCGGTCTGTATGGTGAATAACCTCACAGGAGAGGGCGCAGACGAGGTGCGGCGGTTCATAAACGGCAGGATTACCGCATTAATAGGCAATTCCGGGGTGGGCAAATCAAGCCTGATGAATACGCTGTTTCCGCAGCTTTCTCTGGAAACTGCCGTGATAAGCAAAAAACTCGGCAGGGGAAAGCACACGACAAGACAGGTGCAGCTTTACCGCCTTAGCGAACTTTCTCCCGAAATGACGGGATACGCTGCGGATACTCCGGGCTTTTCCACAGTTGATACCGAGAGATATTGCCGCATACCTGCCGGGGAGTTGGACAACAGCTTCCGTGAGTTCGGAAAGTTCGCCGAAAAGTGCCGTTTTGCCGACTGTGCGCATATCAAGGAAAAGGACTGCGCAGTCAGAACGGCGGCTGAGTGCGGAGATATCGCCCGTTCACGCTATGAAAGCTACCTCAGAATGTATGAGGAAGCAGGCAGAATAAACGATTGGGAGTGATTTGGTGGCGAAAATCTGTTCAATAATCTGCGGTTCGCCCGAGGGTAAGCTTGCGGAGCGCCCGGAGGGGCTGATAATATGCGCCGACAGAGGTTATGATATTGCCTCGGAAGCCGGGATAGTTCCGGATATTATAGTGGGTGATTTTGACAGCTCGGAGCGTACGCCGCCCGAGAATATCCGTGTGATACGTGCAATGCCCGAAAAGGACGATACGGATACGATACTCGCCTGCAATACCGCACTGGAAGAGGGCTGTGATGAAATAAGGCTTTACTGCGCCGACGGAGGCAGACCCGATCACACCGTTGCCAATATTCAGACGCTGGAATACCTGCGTGTCCGCGGGGCTTACGGCGTTATCATCGGCGAGAAATTCCGTATGTATCTCCTGCATGAGCGTGAGGCGGTTATCCCGGCGTTCAATGGATATGTGTCGGTTTTTTCCTACGGAGAAACCTGTATGGTGAGCGAATACGGCATGAAATACGGCCTTGTGAGATATCGGCTGGATAACGCCTATCCGCTTGGGGTAAGCAATGAGGTCGCCGGGGACGAGGGCAGAATAATCGTCCACGGAGGAACGGCTCTCGTGGTGGAATACCGTAATTAACATGATAACCAAAACGCCCTCGGTTCGCGAACCGAGGGCGTTTGTATTTGATTGAATTTTTATGCGTTTGACTGATTGTCGGAATTATCGCTGCTACTCGGGAGATTGGGCTGTTCGCCGTTGTCGGGCATATCGTTCGGTTTGTTGTTCGGGTCAAAGCTGCCGGGATCAAATCCGTCGGGAAGATTGTCTGTGTCAAACCCGTCGGGAAGATTGTTCGGGTCAAATCCGTCGGGCATATTGCCCGGGTCATTGTCGCCAAAGTTGTCGGGCTTCTCGCCGCCTTTTCCGCCGCCACCGCCATGATCTCCGCCGTGACCGCCGCCGCCCCACGGCATATCTCCGTCGCTGCTCCATGCTCCGAAGCCGGAACCGGAGGCGCCGCCGCCGCTCACACCGTCAGTCGCTGTGACTGTATCCAGCAGCTCATCGTCTGCATAGATCGTGTAGCTGCTGCCGCTTACAAAGTCGGGTGAAGAGAATATCAGCGATTCGCAGGATTTAGGTGTGACTGTGCTTAATATTGCGTTTCCGCTTTCGTCCCGAACCTCTATCGTGCTGTCGGCGTTTGCCTTGCTGTATATGGATATGCAGGGCTGTGAAAGCGTGCTGGGAGCCTGAGCCATTCCCTTGGAGCCGAGGGCGATAAGAGTGCCGCCGCTGAGCGCAAATGACTGCTCATAGTCAATCGCACCGTTTGAGTTATCCGTAGGACCGAATACCACAAGAATACCTCCGCTCATGGAAACCGTGCCGTTGGAGTCTATGCCGTCACCCGACGCATTGGAGGTTACGCTGCCGCCCGATATCGTGATGTACGGTGTGTAGCCGAGGGAATTGGAGCTTCCGTTTGCGTTCAGACCGTCGTCATAGGCTACAAGGCTGACAGTCCCGCCGGAAATCTCAATGCCGGGGGCTTCAAGTCCCTCGTAGCTTGCGGCGATGTTGATATCGCCGCTCTCGATAGTCAGCAGTTCATCTGCGTGAATACCGTCGTCGCCGGAGGAAAGGCTGAACGTGCCGCCGGTTATGGTTATTTTGCCGTTGGAGTGGACGGTATCGTCTGCGCAGTCCGCAGTTATTGTGCCGCCGCTGATGATTATTTCCGTTCCGGCCTTCAGCCCCTTAACGCTCTCGGTGCTTTCGCCGGAACTGTTTGTCATATTGCTGAAATCAAAGCCCTTTGAACCGTCTGTGGAGAAATCTCTGAAATGTCCCATTCCAAAGCCGTCGTCTTTGTTTGTATATTCAACGGTGGAGCTTCCGCCGCCCGAGGTTATGTTCAGCTCACCGCCGGAGATGTTCAGAACGGTTTCCGCCTGAATACCGTCGTTGCCGCATACAATAGTGCAGCTGCCGCCTGTCACGCTGACATAGCCCTTTTCGCTGTCGTTGGAATTGGTGGATTTCAGCCCGTCGCAGCCGCCGGTAACGCTGATTGTCCCGGCTGCCGCAAGCAGGTAGTCTTTTCCGATAATTCCGTCCTCGGCGGCATTTACCGTGATATTGCCGCCGCACAGTTTCACTCCGTCCTTGCTCTTGATACCGTCCTTGAATACGCCGTTCACGCTCAGAGAGCCTTCGCCGTTGATTACCAGCGTTTCGCGGGAATAAATCGCCGCTCCCGTGTCATCGGCTTCTTCGTCCGAATATTCGCTGCCGTCCGAAATGCTGTTCTGTGTGTTTGCGTTCAGCGTTATGGTAAGCTTGTCGGCGTTCTTGCAGAGTATCGCAGGCGCAGAGGGACAGGTGAGGTCAAGTCCGTTCAGTATAAGGTATACTTTGTCCTTGTCATCGCAGTCGATAACAATCTGACCGTTATTGCAGCTGCCGGAAACGGAATAGCTGCCCGCTGCGGAAACAATCACAACATTTCCGTCTGCTGAAACTCCGCTGCCCGAACACTGCGCCCCGGAATCGGAGAAGGTCACCGTGCTGGAATACTCGTATGACGGCGAAAGATCCTTGTCGGACGCGTTGTTATATATTGCGGAGGCTGTTGAGGTGTCGGTGGTTTCTCCGGTCGGAATAACCGAGGCGGAGTCGTCCTGCGATACATCGGAGGACGCTACTGTTCCCGCACAGCCTGTGTTTACCGAAAGCGCAAGCGTGCAGAGAGCCGCCAGCGCCCTATAACCAGATTTCATAACTTTTGCTCCTTAATGCCGCAAATAAGCGGGGGTTACAATGCTTCGCTTGTTTCGGGAATAATGCCTATTGCTATTGTGAGGTTGCCGTTTCTGGTGCGCAGCTTGTCGAGCATTTCCTTTTCACGGGCGATGTCCTTTTCCGTGACCTCATAGCGAAGATCGAACAGCGTACCCATTGCCGCCGACTTTACCGTGAGAAGCTTGCTGGACGAAAGATATTCCTCAAAAATATCGTCGAATGCGTCATTGTAGTCCATGTTTTCGGGAATGGTGATACGAAGCAGCTTTTTGTGGCTGTCGCTGCCGCCCTTGAACTGCGGGAGAAGTCCGAATACTGCCAGAACCGCTCCGACCAAAACGGCAATAACAACTGCAAAGGCAATGTAGCCCATTCCGGTGGCAAGACCAATGCACATGCTGTAAAAAATAAAGCAGATATCTCGTGCGCTGCCGGGTGCAGAGCGGAAACGAACAAGGCTGAACGCTCCCATAACCGCAACGCCTGCGCCCAGAGAGCCGTTGACCAGCATGATTACCGTCTGAACCAGCGCAGGTAGCACTATCAGCGTTATAATAAGGCTTTTTGATGAATTTTTTGTTCCTGTTTTATAAAGAAACGCAGCCAGTATTCCGAGTATAAGGGAAACCCCGGTGCAGATCAATGATGTTCCGATGTTAAGTTCGCTGTTGGTGATGATTGTGTTAAACATGTGTTTACTCCGATGATGTCATTATGATGTCATATTTTGATTGCTTGTAATACGGACAGTCTTTCACGGTATGCCTGACCGTACTTTGAAAAAGATCCGGGGAACAGCAAAAGCTCCGTCAGGATTTGCGCAAGCCACAGCGGTATAGAGGTGGCGGATTTGATCTCCATTATGCAGTGCGGCTGCCCGGCGAGAGGTGTGCCGTAGGTGCCGCTGCGTATGTCAAGATCGTCGTATCTGTACCGTATATTGCTGTCAAGCGTCAGCCGCAGTTCCGGGTCGTCGTTGGCGTGGAACGCCATGCGGTCGTAGAATATCGCCGTGCGCGGAACCAGCTGCGTGCGCTTTACCAGCCACTCTATTTCCTGCATTACCTGTGTGTTGTTGTAGTTTTTGCATTCGGGATATACTCCGTTGCTGAGATAATCCATTGCCTTGGCGTAGGTCGTTTTTACACGTCGCTTGTATACAATGCCCTCGAATTTTTTCTTGATTTCGATAAAGGCAACACTGTCGTCTGTCGGAGTGTTGTATGTGCGCACCCTGAGCTTCTGCTTGTATACCGGTTTTTCCAGCGAGGTGCGTATCAGTATGTCGTCCTTGCTGTCGCAGTAGAGTGACCCGTTGGTTTGCCGAGAGTAAACGTCCTCCGTCATAAACGAGGATATTCTCTCAAGAATTGCGGCTTCAAGCTCCGCGGTCAGCAGATACTTTATTTCACGCCGCATAAAGGTGTTTGCGTATGCCGTTTGTTATCACCGTCCCGTTTGATTTTGCAATGAGAAAATTATAGCGCATTTATGTGACAGTTTTATGATAAAAGCCAAAGCATTTTTTGCATGGTGGAAAAAAACGTGTAAAGAAATTGTGAAAACTGACGGGGAGAGCGGTGAAAAAAAAACACCCCTGTTTTTAGACAGGGGTGGCAGCTTGTCGAAAAACCCCGCCGCAGCGGGATAAAAGTTTTCGGTCCAGCCTTT
>CAYRLM010000028.1:0-17080 GCA_964425035.1 uncultured Ruminococcus sp. | reverse complement strand
TGACCAGCCTTTTGAAAAAGGCTGGACCGAAAACTTTTATTCCGCTGCGGCGGGGGTTTCGACAAGCTGTGAGCCATTGTGCAAAGGGCTCATTTTTTATGGGC
This sequence comes from uncultured Ruminococcus sp., assembly GCA_964425035.1. Classification (GTDB taxonomy): domain Bacteria; phylum Bacillota; class Clostridia; order Oscillospirales; family Ruminococcaceae; genus CAG-115. The sequence goes on along the minus strand of CAYRLM010000028.1, from coordinate 16,976 downwards.
GATTAACCTTATGCATCTTCTTCCGCAATACCGAAAACGGTGCGGAGAAGCGCTTTTCCGCTTTGCGTGCGGAATACGCTGCGATACGCCGCAAGCACTGCGTTCATTGACGCTCCGTCCTCGTAGAGGTTCACCGTAAAGTCGGCTTCTATAAGTATTTGCAGGTCAATACCCTCAATGACGTCATAGGTATGATGATGCGCCGTCATATAGCATATGCGCCGTATATCCTGCGGCGTAAATCCCAGCTCCGTCAGTAATTTTTCCGCTTCGGGAGGCCCCAGACGCTCCTGAAGCTTTCCGCCGCATTCGCCGTACTGCGCTTCCGCCGGCTTTATGCCGATATCGTGTACCAGAGCGGCGCATTCCAACACAAAAAGCTCATGCTCCGTCAGCCGCTCTCGCAGACCGATATACCTTGAAAACGCATGAACCTTTATAAAATGCTGTATGCGCTTGGGGTCGCCGGCGTAATATTCTATCATCTTTTCGGTAAGCTTCTGTATCATAAAAAACCTCAATATATCTTCAAATTTATTTTATCCCGCAAAGCAGGCTAAAACCGTCAAAAAAGTCCCGACGGGCTTTTTGAAGAGTTCCTTATTATTGTACCACAAATTGCTGAATATTTCAACGTAAAATGTTAAAAATACAGCAGGAAGTACATCAGAAAGAAGGTGCAGAGCATGGAAAAGAGCGTTCACACATCGCTGCCGCCGGAGCTCCCGATAGACAAGTCGCTGTCGGAGAATATCAAGCGGCTGAAAGCCTTCACCGGAGGCTCAAGCGATGTGATAATCAAGGACGGAATGCTGTGCGGCAGCAATATCGCGGTAATCACCTGCGAGGGAATGTCCGACACGGACACGCTGGCGCAGCTCATATACAGCAAGCTGAACAGCGTTGACGGCGAGGAGCGTCTGCCGCCAGAGGAAATAATGTCACGGCTGTTCGACAGGTATCTTATTGCGGCGGAGCAGCTTGAAGCGCTGACGCTCGGCGACATGACGCTGAAGCTGCACAGCGGCTTTGCGATAGTGCTTGTGGACGGCTGCGACAGGGGAATAGCCATAGGCATACAGGGCTATGCGTCAAGGGGCGTGGAGGAACCGTCGAGCCAGCTGAACGTCCGTGGGAGCAGGGAAGGCTTTGTCGAGGTTATACGCAGGAATATGTCGCTGATACGCCGACGTATAAAATCACCGACGCTGGTGTTTGAAATGCTTGTGATGGGCGAACGCAGCAATACGGATATCTGCCTGTGCTATCTCAGCGATAAGGTGTCACCGGCGCTTTTGGAGGACGTAAAGCGCCGCTTAAAGGGCATAAGGCTCAACACGATACTTGAAAGCGGCTATATTCAGCCTTTTCTCGAGGGGAAGGGCGGCTGGTTCTTTTCCGAGTGCGGTACTTGCGAGCGTCCCGACAGCTTTGCGGCGAAGCTTTATGAGGGCAGAGTGGGGATACTTGTGGACGGAACGCCGTTTGCGCTCACCGTGCCGTATCTTTTCATTGAGAACTTCCAGACGCTGGACGATTACACGCAGAAGCCGTTTTATGCGGTTTTTATAAGAATACTGCGGCTGGCGGCGTATTTTATCACGCTGTTCCTGCCGGGAGTGTACGTTGCGGTGGCGGCATATTCTCCCGAAATGCTGCCGTCGGCGCTGATACTGAATTTGGCCGCCGCCGAGCAGACAGCGCCTTATTCCCTGATGGCGGAATGTCTGGTGATACACGTTCTGTACGAGATACTCCGTGAAGCGGGAATACGGCTGCCCCGTCCGATAGGTCATGCAATAGGCGTTGTGGGCGGAATTGTAATCGGCGATATCACGGTTAATGCCGGGCTTGTCGGTGCGCCTATGGTGCTTATCGTGGCGCTGAGCGGTCTGTGCAGCTTTGTTGTTCCGGCGCTGTACGAAAGAACCGTGCTGCTGAGGTTCATATATATACTTGCGGGCGGTATTTTCGGGCTGTACGGAATATTGCTGGCGGCAGGCGTCATCATAATAAAGATGTGTTCGCTCAACACCTACGGAGTGCCGTATATGGCGCCGATATCGCCGTTCAATGCACGCAGCAGCCGCGATATGCTGGTGAGAGCCGGGTGGCGGCGCTTGCAGAGGGGCGACGTCACCTTGCAGGGACTTAACGGCAGCGATATGAGCAAGGAGTGAAAATGCAGGAAAATTCACACAAGATAAGCGCAGGACAGCTGTTTTGCATTCTTCTGCTGATGAGGATATCCGCGGAGCTGGTGTACCCGACCGAAGGCAGCTTCGGCGGCACGGGGCTGGCGGCGGCGCTGACCGCAGAGGCGATACGTTTTCTGATTGCGCTGCCGGTGCTGATTTATTCGTTCAAAGGACGTTCGTTCTATGCGGCGATATGGCGGAAGAACCGCTTCTGGGGCTGGATCTCGGCGGTGGGCGCTGCGCTGCTGCTGGGCTTTTTCACGGCGCGCACGGTGTTTTATTCCTCTCGGTTCGCACAGCGGATACTGCTCACTGACAGCCCGGCGCCGATACTTGCTCTGCTGCTTCTCGGGTTTGCGGTATACGCGGCGGTAAAGGGTGCGGAGGCGCTGGCGCGTTCGGGAGTGATTTTTCTGGCTGTCGCAGCGGCAGTGACGCTGACGGTGATACTGGCGGATATACCCTATATGGATTTCGGCAGGGAACTGCCGGAGTGGACTTCAGGCTTGTTCCTGACCGACCTTGTCGAGCGGCTGACCCGCAGCGGAGAGTACCTTGTGTTTGCGGCGCTGCTGCCGTATGTCAGGGAAAGCGGAGGTTCGGCTGCGGGTACGCATTCGGGCGCTGCGGGGCTGTGGTTCGCCATTGCGGGAGCTTTGGCGGCGGTAATTCTGTGCGTGTTCTTCGGCGCAGTGCTGGGCGAATACGGCAGCATGACTGAGTATCCGTTGGCTGCGGCGGCTTCGCTTTCGGATATTGTGCTGCTCAAGCGGCTTGACGGACTGGCGTGCGCCGTATGGCTGCTTGCTGCGGCGTTCCGCAGCGGGATTATGATATTTTCTGCGTTTTCGGTAGTGGGAGAATGCCGCAGCCGTGTTCGGGAGGTAGCTTCATGAAAAAACTGATAACCGCCGCCGTTATTGCCTGCACAGCGCTTCTTTCGGGCTGCGAAGCGACCGAGCTCGGCAGCAGGGCGATAATACAGGCCGCCGCAGTGGATTATGACGGATATGAATATACCGTGAGCGCACTGCTGTTCAGCTCTGGCGGCGGCAGCGGCGGCGAAATAGATCCCTCGAATGAGAACGTGATAAAGGTGACGGGCAGGGGAGCGACCTTTGCGGCGGCAGTGGACGATATTTCCCTCACCGACGGCAAGGAAATATATATGAGCGAGAACCGCCTGCTTATCCTTGGCAGCGGCTTTTCGGAAGCCGATGTTACCCCTGTGCTCGAAAGTGCGGTTCGGGACATGAGGTGCAGCCTGAATATGCTGGTGTGTTGCGCCGACGACCCGGAGCTGCTGACGGATCTGCGATTTACCGAGGGAATAACCGCTGCTCAGAAGCCTGTGGATATGATAGAGAACGCCTATCGTTCGGGCGGCTCGCCGAGGACGAACCTGCTTGACCTGCTGAATGCCTCCGCCTCGGGGAGGCAGCTGCTGATACCCATGTTCTCGCCGGAGAAGAACGGCTTCGGCATGACCGCCGACGATGACGGAATGACAGCGGTGCTGAGCGGCTCAAGGGTGTTTTCCGACGGCAGGCTTTCCGGCAGACTTGACAGCGAAGCCACCGCAGGAGCCATGCTGCTTTACGGCTGCTCGAACCGTGCGCTGCTGACATTTACGCACGGCGGCGGCGAGCAGAGCTGCGAGGCTTACGGCATAAAGACCGAGCGTCTGGAAACCGGCGAGGTGCTTGTTTCGGCAAAGCTCCGCAGAAGAAACGGCGAGGATCTCTCCGATGAGCTGAAAGAGGCTGCAATGAGGGAACTTGATAACCTGATAAATGCGGCGCTTGCGGCGGAATAATTTTTCGTGCGGATTGCAGAGCGGTGATCCGCACGCTGTATTTGCGATGGCCGTGCGGTTTTAGGATACCGAATAGTAATAATGCACAAATGAATTGTGATTTTTTTTTGCGAGTTTGGAGAGTTTTTTTCTAAAAACGCTTGACATTTTCGCAAAAACATGATAAATTATATTTAGCACTCAGAGAGATAGAGTGCTAAAACCTGAGGAAGGTGGTAAGATTGGACAGCAGAGCAATGAAAATACTCGCAGCGATAGTTGACGAGTATATCAGAACAGGCGAGCCGGTGGGTTCAAAGGCGCTTGCCGAAAAACCGGGCATCTCGGTTTCCTCTGCCACGATCAGGAACACGATGGCAGCTCTTGAGCAGGAGGGTTATCTCGATCACCCGCATACCTCCGCAGGAAGAGTTCCCACATATAAGGGTTACAGATTTTACATCGATAATCTGATGGATCCTCTGCCGCTGGATCAGAGGGATATGGATCGGATCGACGGACTGCTCGAAAAGGCGGTCAGCGAGAGCAGCGCTCCCCCGGAGGAGGCGCTGATACAGAGCGCTTCTGCGGCGCTTGCCGAGGTCACCAAGTGTGCGACCTTTTCAACCAACCATGTGTCGCAGTTCTCAGTTATCACCAAGGTGGACGTTATCCCGACAGGGCGGCGCATGTACGTCCTGCTGATGATAACCAGCACCGGTGCGATCAAGAACCGTGTATGCCGTATGCAGTTCGACCTGACCAACGAGCAGATGGAGTTCTTTACGGGCTTTATCAGCAAGAACCTTCAAGGCGTGAACCTTGCGGAGATGACGGACGAATACATCAACAAGCTGACCGAGGCGCTGGGCGCTTACATGATAACGCTTTCGCCGCTGCTTGACGCAGTGTGCGAGATGTCCAGCGACCTTATGCAGGACAGCGTCGAGGTGCAGGGAAAGTCAAATCTGCTGGAATGTCAGGAGTTCCCGGTTGTTGACGTTATGAAGTTCCTTGAAAACAAGAACGAGCTTTCGGCGCTGCTGGACAGCACGTTTTCGGGGATAAACATAAAGTTCGGCGGAGAGGGAAGCACGGACACCGTGGCGATATCCAATTCGAGCTTCGTCAGCGGCACCTATTACAAGGACGGCGTTCCGGCGGGTACGCTGGGGGTAATCGGGCCCATGCGGCTGGATTACCGCAGGATAATCCCTTATATAGAATATTTCAGCAACAAGATCACCAGGCTGCTTTCTGAAGATTCGGATAAGCCGCCTCAGATAGAAAGCGAGGTCAAGGACAATGGAGAACAGCGATAGCATAGATCTGGAGCAGACCGCCCGGGCCGAGGAAGCGGCTGCGGACGACGCAGCGGCTCAGCAGGCCGATGAGCAGCCCGACGCAGACGAAAAGCTCGCCGCAGAGCTGGCACAGGTAAAGGATCAGCTTCTCCGGACAATGGCTGAATACGACAACCACAGAAAGCGCACCGCAAAGGAAAAGCTGGAGCTTCGCGCGGACATAATCTCAAACGTGGTTTCGGAGTTCCTGCCGGTTATGGATAATCTGGACAGGGCGCTTCAGGCCGAATGCTCCGATGAAAAATACAAGCAGGGCGTTCAGATGATTTACGACAGCTTCATGGCAACGCTTGCGAAGCTTGGCGTAACAGAAATAGACAGCGACGGCGCAGATTTCGACCCGCAGCTGCATCAGGCGGTACAGAGGGTCGATGAGGAAGGCGTTGAGAGCGGCAAGGTTGCAAAGACCTTCGCTAAGGGCTACAAGATCAACGACAAGGTGATCCGCTTCGCAATGGTGGCGGTAGCCAATTAAATAAGCCTATTAAGAATAATATCGCATGACATCATGCAATCATAAGAATTGGAGGAATTAATCATGGGAAAGATCATTGGTATTGACTTAGGTACGACAAATTCCTGCGTATCTGTTATCGAGGGCGGCGAGCCGGTTGTTATCACCAACTCCGAGGGTTCGAGAACCACGCCTTCCGTTGTGGCATTCACAAAGGACGGTGAGCGTCTGGTAGGTCAGCTGGCGAAGAACCAAGCAGTCACCAACCCCGAAAAGACCGTTATCTCCATCAAGCGTCACATGGGCAGCGACTACAAGGTAGATATCGACGGCAAGAAGTACACCCCTCAGGAAATCTCCGCCATGATTCTGCAAAAGCTCAAGGGCGACGCAGAGGCATATCTCGGCGAAACGGTTTCCGACGCGGTTATCACGGTTCCCGCATACTTCACCGACAGCCAGCGTCAGGCAACCAAGGACGCCGGTCAGATAGCGGGTCTTAAAGTACACAGAATTATCAACGAGCCGACAGCCGCTGCTCTGGCTTACGGCATTGACAAGGAAGAGGAGCAGAAGATTGTCGTATACGACCTCGGTGGCGGTACGTTTGATGTTTCCGTTATCGAGATCGGCGACGGCGTGCAGGAGGTTCTGGCGACCGCCGGAAACAACCACCTTGGCGGCGACGACTTCGACCAGAGGATTATTGACTTCCTCAAGGGCGAATTCAAGAAATCCGACGGCATCGACCTCGCCAACGACAAGTTCGCAATGCAGAGATTGAAGGACGAGGCTGAAAAGGCAAAGATCGCACTCTCCAACTCCACCTCCGTAAACGTGAATATCCCGTATATCACAGCGGACGCAACCGGCCCCAAGCACCTGAACGTGACACTCACCAGAGCGAAGTTCAACGAGCTGACCGCACACCTGGTGGAGTCCACCATGGGGCCGCTCAAGCAGGCGATTTCCGACTCCGGTCTTGACAAGGGCGAGATCGACAAGATTCTGCTGGTAGGCGGTTCCACAAGAATCCCGGCGGTTCAGGACGCAGTAAAGAGCTTCCTCGGCAAGGAGCCGTTCAAGGGTATCAACCCCGATGAGTGCGTAGCTATCGGCGCTTCGATTCAGGGCGGCGTGCTGAACAAGGAAGTAACCGGTCTGCTGCTGCTGGATGTAACTCCTCTGTCGCTCGGCATTGAAACTGCCGGCGGCGTATGCACCAGAATGATCGAGCGCAACACCACTATCCCGACCAAGAAGAGCCAGATTTTCTCCACCTATTCCGACAACCAGCCGAGCGTTGACATCAACGTACTTCAGGGCGAGCGTGAGTTCGCAAAGGACAACAAGTCCATCGGCACATTCCGCCTTGACGGTATTGCTCCCGCACCCAGAGGCATTCCGCAGATCGAGGTTACATTCGATATCGATGCCAACGGTATCGTAAACGTAACCGCAAAGGATCTCGGCACGGGCAAGGAGCAGCACATCTCCATCACCGCCTCCACCAATATGAGCAAGGACGATATCGATAAGGCGGTCAAGGAAGCCGAGCAGTTCGCAGCAGAGGACAAGAAGCGCAAGGAGGACGTTGACGCACGCAACGAGGCAGACCAGATGGTTTACCAGATCGAGAAGTCAATGACCGATTTCGGCGACAAGGTGACAGAGGACGACAAGGCAAAGGTACAGCCGAAGCTGGACGCTCTCAAGGAAGCGCTTAAGGGTACTGATATCGAAGCCATCAAGACCGCGAAGGACGAGCTTCAGAAGGAGTTCTACGAGGTTGCGGGAAAGATTTATCAGGCACAGGGCGCAGCCGCAGGCGCTGACGGTGCGGCTCCTCAGCAGGACAACGGGCCTGTTGACGGCGAGATCATCGACGAATAATCGCTTTGGAAATACACAGCGCCTTGAGGTACTCCAAAACCCTCAGGGCGCTTTGGGTTAATCCGGGATAAGGCTTTTCGGTATTTTTCCGCGGCATAATTCGGATTAATGTGTGAAGAGGGTTACTTATGGACAAGAAAGATTATTATGAGGTGCTGGGACTGACAAAAGGCGCTTCCGACGCTGAGATAAAAAAGGCTTACCGTCAGATGGCGAAGAAATATCACCCCGACCTTAACCCGGACAATCCGGAAGCAGAGGCTAAATTCAAGGAGGTCAACGAGGCTAACGACGTTCTTTCCGATCCTCAGAAGAAAGCGAGATACGACCAGTTCGGCTTTGCCGGGGTTGATCCCAGCTACGGAGCGGGGCAGGGCGCAGGAGGCAGCGGCGGCTTCGGGGGCTTCGGCGGATTTTCCGGAGGGTTCAGCAGCGGCGACGGCATAGACCTCGGCGATATTTTTGACAATATTTTCGGCAGCGGCTTTTCCGGCGGCTCTCGCACAAATGCCAGCGGCCCGCGCAGGGGTTCCGATATAGTCGTGTCCCTCAGCATAAGCTTTATGGAAGCCTGCAAGGGAATTACCCACGATATTGAGATAAACCGTGTAGAGCCGTGCGACGAATGCGGCGGCACAGGCGCAAAGAGCGGCACGCAGGCAAAGACCTGCCCCGACTGCCGAGGTACGGGTAAGGTGAATGTGCGCCAGCAGACGATGTTCGGCATGATGCAGTCCACCCGTGCATGTTCAAAGTGTATGGGCAAGGGCAAGATTATCGAAACGCCCTGTCCCAGATGTGCCGGCAACGGCGTTTATCAGAAGAAGGTCACGATATCCGTCAATATTCCTGCCGGTATCGCCGACGGTCAGACGATACGCCTGAGCGGGAAGGGCAATTCCGGCTCGAACGGCGGTTCCAGAGGAGATCTCAAGGTGCGTATTTCCGTGCGTGAGGACAAGGTGTTCGAGCGCGACGGCGACAACATTATAGTGGAAGTACCGCTGACATATACTCAGGCGGCTCTCGGTGCGGAGATAGACATTCCCACTATTGACGGAACAATGAAGTACACGATACCTGCCGGAACTCAGCCCGGAAAGGTGTTCACGATAAAGGGCAAGGGCGTACAGCACTGTCAGCGCAGCGGCAGAGGCGACGAGCTGGTTCAGGTTTCAATCGAGGTTCCCACAAATCTGAACAAGAAGCAGAAGGACGCACTGCAAGCGTTTGAGGACACTCTTGACGACAAGAACTATTCACGGCGAACAAGCTTCCTTGACAAGCTGAAGGATCTGTTCGGCAAGCAGTAAGAATATACCAAAACGGGAGAGCTGCTCTCCCGTTTAGACCGTCGAAAAAGCCCCAACGGGGCTTTTTCGCCGAAACATCCCAGCTGCGCGCACTCCCTGTCGGCTTCGCCGCCAGTTCGCACACTTGCTGGGATAGAAGTGTTTTTTGCCTCGGCAAAGCTGAGGCAAAAAACGGATTTTAATAGCCTGCTTCGCAGGCTAAATGAAGTTTTTCGACAAGCTGAACGGGAGAGATGCTCTCCCGTTTTCTGCATTTTTCTCGGGATTACGCCGTATTGCTTTGATTTTTTATGATTTTTATACTGTTTACCTATTGAAAACAGAAAGGATTTGTGGTAAAATATAAACTGAGTTATTATGTACAGGCAGACAGGAGTAAACTGTACGGTTAAGAAAGGACGCACCGCAGTGGTGTACAGGGTGAAGATATATGGCTAAATTAAAGGTGGCAGTGCTGTTCGGAGGCGCTTCGAGCGAGCATGAGGTGTCGCTGGTTTCCGCATATTCGGTGCTGATGAACATACCGAAGGATAAGTATGACGTGATGTGCATAGGCATCACCAAAAAAGGACACTGGATGTACTACCCCGGAGAATACGAAAAAATAAAGACCGGGGAGTGGGAGAATAACCCCGACAACTGCACCGCAGTGATAAGCCCTGACACGGTGAGCAAGGGAATTTTGCTTCTCGGCGCAGACGACAAGTGCTATCTGCGAAAGGTGGACGTTGTGTTCCCTGTGCTGCACGGCAGGTTCGGCGAGGACGGAACGGTTCAGGGGCTGTGCGCGCTTGCGGGGCTTCCCTGCGTGGGCTGCGATATGACCAGCAGTGCCGACTGCATGGATAAGGCTGTAACTCACATGATACTCGACGCCGCAGGTATACGCACAGCGCCGTTCTGCTACGTTACCCGCCCCTCGCTGCACGAAATCGAGGGCGCATGTGACGATATAGAGAGAAAGCTGGGCGGATATCCGATGTTCGTCAAGCCTGCGTGCGCAGGCTCGTCTGTGGGCGTAAGCCGTGCTGCTGACCGAGAGGCGCTCAAGAGCGGCATTAAGGTCGCATTCGCACACGGCGAAAAGGTTGTCATCGAGGCGGAAATTATCGGCAAGGAGGTAGAGTGCGCAGTACTCGGCAACGGCGAGAGGCTTATTGCGTCTGTTCCCGGTCAGATAACCCCTGCGGAGGAGTTCTACGACTATGACGCAAAATATAAGCTGGGTACTTCCGTGCTGGATATTCCGGCAAAAATTTCTCCGGAGCTGACCGAGCAGCTTCGTGAAACCGCAAAGAAAGCATATATCGCAATGGGGTGCAGCGGCTTCTCAAGGGTGGATTTCTTTGTGACGGACGACGGGCTGGTGCTGAATGAGATCAACACTATTCCGGGCTTTACGCCGATAAGCATGTATCCGAAGCTTATGGCGAATATGGGGATAGAGTACGGAGAACTGCTTGACAGGCTGATAGAGCTTGCAATCGAGAAGAACTCCGAGAACTGATCGGGAGTGATAAATTTGGGAAACAACGCAAATATCAGAATGACGGTAAAACAGACCGCCGAAGGCTCGACGGACAGCTCGGAGCTGTTCACCAAGGGCGAATTTCGGGAGCACGGCGGCAGCTATTTCATAGATTACGACGAGAGCGAGGCAACCGGCTATGACGGAAGCCATGTTCAGCTGAGAATAGGTCAGCTGGACGAAACCGTAACCATGACAAGAACGGGCAAGGCGTTTTCGTCGCTGATATTCGAGAACGGCAAGCGCCATTATTGCCATTACGGCACGGAATACGGCGACTGCATGATAGGCATATCCACAAACGAGCTGCGCAACGGAATGACCGTGGACGGCGGCGAAATCTACGTCCGCTACACCATTGACGTGAACGCCGGACTTATGCTCACAAATGAGATAACGATAAACGTTAAGCCGCATGACAAGGCATAAACAACAAAAGAGGAGTACGACAGATGTATAACGCAGTAGAAGAAGCAAAGGCACAGGTCAGGGAAATAATCATGGGCGCACTGGGCAGGCTGGTTGCACAGGGAAAGCTTCCGGCAGAGCCGCTGCCGCCCTTTCAGGTAACTATCCCTGCGGACAACAGCCACGGCGATTTTTCGGCTAATACGGCGCTGGTTTCCGCAAAGGCGCTCAAGAGCAATCCCAGAGCATTGGCGCAGCTTATCGCCGACGCAGTTGAGTTTGCGGGAACGGATTTCGGCAAGGTAGAGGTGGCAGGCCCGGGCTTTCTGAATTTCTTCATCGGCGAGAGTTGGTTCGAGGGAGTTGTAAGAAACGCAGTCGCAATGGGCGAGGATTACGGAAAGACCGACCTCGGCAAGGGCAGGCGGGTGCTTGTGGAGTTCGTATCCGCAAACCCCACAGGCCCCATGCACATAGGAAACGCACGGGGCGGCGCTCTTGGCGACAGCCTTTCCTCGCTGCTTCAGGAAGCGGGATACGAGGTAAGCAGAGAGTTTTACATCAACGACGCCGGAAATCAGGTTGCGAAGTTCGGCAAATCCCTTGATTTGCGTTATTTGCAGCTTTGCAGTGACGAGGGCGGCAGGATAATCGACGAATGCGGCGGCGATACGGAGAAGCTGGCAAAGACCGTTTACGACCTGACTGCAACGCCTGACGAGGAGGGCAATATTCCCGAGGAGCAGAAGGCTCTGCCGTTCACCATGCCGAATGACGTTTATCTCGGTATGGATATAATCGAGCATGCAAAGAACTACTACGACCTGCACGGCGGCAAGGCTCTCTCGGAGAAGCCCGAAGAGGAGCGCCGCAAGGCGCTGGTGGACTACGCTCTGCCGCTGAACGAGAAGCGCCTTGAGGAGGATCTGCTGAAATACCGCATTAAATATGACAATTGGTTCAAGGAGAGCACGCTCCACAACAACGGTGCCGTAAAGGCGGTTATAGAGAAGCTCAAGGCAGGGGGACACACCTATGAAAAGGACGGAGCGCTGTGGCTGAGGGCTACGGATTTCGGCGGCGACCAGGACTTCGTGCTGGTGCGTTCCAACGGCTTCCCGACATATATCGTGCCGGACATTGCGTATCATTATGACAAGCTTATCACGAGAAATTACGACAAGGCGATAAACGTTCTCGGCGCAGACCACCACGGCTATGTGCAGCGCATGAGGATAGCGCTTTCCGCTCTCGGCATTGACGAGAAGCGGCTTGACGTCGTTATCATGCAGATGGTAATGCTTATCCGCGACGGAAAGCCCTGCAAGCTCAGCAAGCGTTCGGGCAAGGCTATCACGCTGACAACGCTGCTGGACGAGGTGCCGATAGACGCGGCAAGATTTGTGTTTAACCAGCGCACCGCCGACACCCATCTGGAATTTGACCTTGACCTTGCGGTTGAGGAATCCAGCAAGAACCCTGTGTTCTATGTGCAGTACGCCCACGCAAGAATTTGCAGTATCATCAGAAAGCAGGAAGAGGAGGGCGTGACCTATGAGAGCGGCTCCGTTTCCTACACCGAGCCGGCAGAGTTCGCACTGATACGCAAGATAGCGGAAATGCCGGAGATGATAAATCAGGCGGCAAAGGATTACGACCCCTCCGCATTGACGAGATATTCCTACGAGCTGGCGCAGAACTTCCACAAATTCTATGACAGCTGCCCGATAAAGGGCGCAGAGGAGCGGGTGAAGCTCTCTCGTCTGGCGCTGTGCGCTGCGGCAAGGACTGCGCTGAGAAACGTTCTTTCCCTGCTCAAGGTAGAAGCCCCGGAGAGGATGTAAGCCCCGCCGGTTATGTTCAGACAGGAGAAAAAATACTATGCCCGTGCATTCCTGTATGCGCTGGCTATGGCGGCGGTTCTGCTGCTGCCGTTCGTGATACTTGACCGCGGCTATTTTGTATATTACGGCGACTACAACGCTCAGCAGATACCGTTCTACAAAACCTGCATAGAAGCGGTTCAGAGCGGAAACCTCGGCTGGAACTGGAAAACAGACCTCGGCGTGAATTTTATAGGCTCTTACAGCTTCTACACGCTGGGCAGCCCGTTTTTCTGGTTTGCGGCGCTGTTCCCCGCACAGATTTCGCAGTACCTTATGGCACCGCTGCTGGCGCTTAAAATAGCGTTTTCTTCCCTTTTTGCGTTTGTGTATATCAGGCGCTTTGTGACCAAGCCGCATAATGCGCTTATCGGCGGATTGCTGTATGCGTTTTCCGGCTATTCGATGTACAATATCTTCTTCAATCACTTCCATGAGGCGATAGTGTTCTTTCCGCTGCTGCTCATAGGTCTTGAGGAGGCTGTCGTGAACAAGCGCCGAGGCGCTCTGGCAGTGGCTGCGGCGATAAATGCGTTCGTGAATTACTTCTTCTTCATCGGCGAATGCATTTTTCTCGTGCTTTACTTTGCGGTAAGGCTTATAGGCGACAGCCGTTTCAGAGTCAGCTTCCGTGACGTTGTATGTCTTGGATTTGAGAGCGTATGCGGCGTTCTTATTGCGGGAGCGCTGTTTGTGCCGTCGATTTTTCAGGTGCTGGACGTCCCTCGTTCCACCTCTGCGCTGAGCGGCTGGGATTTTCTGTTCTATAACAAAAATCAGCGCTACGGTCTTATTTTGGAGGCTATGTTCTTTCCGGGAGAAATTCCCGCAAGGACAGAGATGTTCGAGAACGCAGACTCTAAGTGGAGCAGCGTGGCGCTTTTCCTGCCGCTGTTCTCCATGTCGGGCGTGGCGGCGCTGGTAAAGGGCGCAGGCACAGAAGCCTCGCGGCGCATGAAATGGCTTCGGATACTCCTCCCGGCGTGCTTCGTCATTGCGATGATACCGGGGCTGAATTCCTCGTTCGTGATGTTTAATTACAGCTTCTACACGAGATGGTTCTACATGCCGGAGCTGATGTGCGCTATGGCTACGGTGTATGTTCTGGAGCATGAGGAATTCGACCTGAAATTCGGTGCGAAGTTTTGTGCGGCGGCCACCGTGTTTATCGCTCTGCTGGCGCTTTTCTTCCCGATGAAGAATAAGGACGGTCAAATACTTCCGAGGATAGCTGTCAGCATAACGCCTGCCGTGTTCTTGAATATCGCTCTGGCGCTGCTGATGACAGCCGTGCTGTTTATGGCGGTTTATCGGTTCAAGCGCTTTCCTGCGGCAAAATTCCGCCGTAATGTCACTGTCGCCGTTGTGGTATGTTCAATGGCGCTCGGCTATTATTATGTGGGCTACGGCAGGATTTTGGGCCCATATTTCGGAGAATACAACAAAAAGGTTTCTGCGCAGCTGCACATTGACGACCCGGAGTTCTACCGTGTGGAATGTCTTGACGGCATGAACAACATCAACATGCTGTGGGGAATGAGTTCGCTCAAGAGCTTCACAAGCATACTTCCCAGCTCCACCTTTGACCTTTACGAGCTTTTGGATATCGAGCGCTCGGTAAATTCCGACCCGGAAACCACCCATTATGCGCTGCGTTCGCTGACGCATGTGAAGTATCTGATAGTTCCGGACGATTACAGCGAGCAAAAGGCGGAGAAAGCTTTGGACGAACTTCGCACCTTTGAATTTCTTGAGGAGCAGGACGGTTATAAGATTTATCTGAACACCGCCGTAATGCCCATGGGTTACGCCTACGACACATATGTGCTGACCGACGACGCAAAGGACAACGCACTTGTTGACAATGTTATGGCAGGGAGTGTGATACTGTCGGAGGAACAGGCTGAGAAGTACTCCGATATACTTACCGAGCGGCAGTCGGAGGAGCTTACCTCCGAGCAGCTGTACGGCAGCTTCCTGTCGGACGTAAAGGACAGGCAGGAGTTGGGTGTAAAGCAGTTCAGCGTGAACGACAGCGGCTTTACGGCTGTGACGGACTATACCACCGACAGGCTTGTTGTGTTCAGCGTGCCTTATGACAAGGGCTGGAGCGGCACCGTGTCCGTTCAGGGAGCAGCTCCCCGGCAGCTGGAGGTGGAGAAGGTAAACGGCGGCTTTATAGGCGTCAGGATACCTGCCGGAGTATGCGAGATAAGCTTTACATATGCAACACCGGGCGGCTGTATCGGAGTTGTCTGCACCGTGTCGGGGATAGTGCTGTTCTGCGGTTATATACTGCTGTGCTACTTCATATTAAGGCGCAGACCGGTGCGCTATGCTCACCTGTATCCTGTGGATCAGCGTGAGGGCGTAAAGGCGCACAGCTCTTATATCGGGCAGCTTTCAAAGCAGATATACGAGTCTGCGGAAAAGGGCGGCACAGGCAGCGAGAAAAGCGGCAGACTTTCGTGGCCGGAGGTTGAGAAAAGCTTCATGGACAGAGAGCGGTACGACTTCAACAGCCGCACGCCCAAGCCGAGAAATTCCCACATAACCGAGGACGACGAAGCGTACAACGTCATGAAGGAGCTTGACGACAGGAAGAACGACAGCGGCGACGGATTGTAAGCAGGCGCCGCACGACAATAATCATTCTGTTTTGCCAAAGGAGAACGATATGGAACATCTTGAAGAAAAAACTATATCCAGCGAGCAGAAATTCGACGGAAGGATAGTAAAGCTTTTCGTGGATAAGGCGGAACTTGAGGACGGCAAAATCGTCACCAGAGAGGTTATCCGCCACCCGGGCGGAGTATGCGTACTTCCTCTGACCGACAGGAACGAGGTGCTTTTCGTGCGGCAGTTCCGTTATCCGCATCAAACCGTGCTGCTTGAGATACCTGCCGGCAAGCTGGAATACGGCGAGAATCACCATGAATGCGGTCTGCGCGAGCTTAAGGAGGAAACCGGCTGCACCTGCGACGATTACACCTATCTCGGCAGCCTTATCCCCACTCCCGCGTACTGCGGCGAGGTAATTCATATGTACCTTGCAAGAGGGCTTCATTCCGGCAGCCAGAAGCTTGACGAGGGCGAATTTCTGGACGTGGAAAAGATACCGCTGGACGAGGCGGTAGCTATGGTAATGCGCAACGAGATACAGGACTCCAAGACCCAGATAGCGCTGCTTAAAACCAAAATGCTGCTTGACAAAAAATAAAAGCGAAAAAACTTCGTTCGGCTATGCCTTACGCACGCAGTGCCGACGCTCGTCGGGCGACACGAGGCTGCGAAGCCGAAACTCTGATTGCGGCAAGACGCTCATTCAAGCACCAAATTGCACAACCGAGCCTCGGCTGAAAGCACCTCGGCGGTTTTTTGGGCGGTCTGACCCACGGCGTTTTACGGGGAATGTGAGGTGTGCGGTATTCACATGATGTGCTGACGGTATGCCTCGATTATTCGTTTTTCGAGCGTACCCCGCATATCGGTGCTTATCGGGTGGATTATATCCCGATATACGCCGTTTTCCTCTCGGCGGCTGGGCATTGCCACAAACAGCCTATCGTCGCCCTGAACGATCTTGATATCGTGTACCGCAACGGCATTGTCCAGCGTGACCGATACCACAGCCCTAAGCCTGCCGTCATGCATGGTTTTCCTGATTTTGATGTCGCTTATTTCCATAATAACCTCCGGTGTTTTTGATGTTATTGTGGGAATTTTTGCGGATAATATTCATACAATTATATAATAACTTATAATAACCAATAACGCTCTGAAAGAAGGAGTTTATCGTGGAGAATTTTCTTATCGGAAAAAAGCATATTCATTTTATCGGCATAGGCGGCTCGGGAATGTACCCTCTGGCGCAGATACTGCATTCGCAGGGCTACTATCTCACCGGCTCCGACAACAACCAGACAGCCACGCTTGACGCTGTGCGCAGCATGGGCATTCCGGTTCATCTGGGACATTCCCCGGAGAATATCGAGGGCGCAGACCTCATTGTGCATACTGCGGCGATAATGGCGGATAATCCGGAGCTTATCGCAGCAAAAAACAGCGGAGTTCTCACGGTAGAGCGCAGCGAGCTTCTGGGTCTTGTCACCAGCTGGTACAGCAAGGCGTTCTGCGTGA
>CAYRLM010000027.1:0-17095 GCA_964425035.1 uncultured Ruminococcus sp. | reverse complement strand
AATGCGGCAGAGCAATCTGCCGCACCAGCTTGTTATTAGTGTTCCTGCTTCATCATGATATAAGCAATCGGTTCGCTGAGCATATCCTCGCTGACATAATCACAGCCGTTTTGAAGAATAGAAATCATCTCCTCGGTTCCCGGTTTTTTTGACTTTTCGAGGTCAATTCGGATAGTATCCAGCAGCTTTTTCTCTAGCCATTTCAGCTTGGATTTGTCCAGCCTTCCGCGCAGGTAGAACAGAGGAATATCAACAGGGTTTGCTTCCTTGAGGATTTTAAGGTACTGTTCTCCCGGCGGGTTCATTCCGACTGCACAGACACATGTCAGCTTCCACCGCTTTGCAGCTTTTTTCAGACCCTGTATCTTGTTGGCGAATACCCAGCCGAGGAATACGGCTTCCTCGTTCTGCGGAAGCGCACTGCGGGCTTCTTTTAACGAATAAGCCGGAATGCCAAGCTTTTTCGCAAGCATTTCGGCGTATTGTCCGGTGCTGCCGGCGTTTGATTCATAGATAATTGCTTTCATAAAAACGCCTTTCTGATTTTTCTTAAACGACCGCCTTATGTTTTTTGCGCTTCTTCTCGCTGTACATCAGCTGATCTGTCGTTCTTACCATATCCTCGAATTTGGTGGAACTGTCTACGTCAAATGATTTTATGCCAACGCTTGCCGATATTGCATATGATTTTCCCGAGATGGAATTGACCCCGGAAATATACCTTTCTATTTCCTCATGAATACCGTCGGTGGAATGCTCCCCCGGAATTACCGCTACCATTTCGTCGCCGCCCCAGCGCACACACAGGGCGTAGTCGGGGCAGCAGCTCTTCATGGCGTTTGCCAGAGTGCATATCGCAAAATCACCGTCGTCATGCCCGTAATTGTCGTTTATGAATTTCAATCCGTCCAGGTCGGCAAGAATCACTGTCATTTTACCGTCGCATTTACTCAGCACCTCGGAATAAGAGTTCTTTAAGGCAAGGCGGTTGAGCAGGTGGGTAAGTCCGTCGCAGCGGTACATTTCTTCAATCTTCTCCGAGAGATAATGCTGATACTGAACGGTACGGTAAGCGCCAAACGCAGCATTCAGCGTGTTGACTATCTGCGAAGCCTTGTAGTAGTTCTGAATGTCATAATTATGGAAATTGAAAGCGAGATACCCCATTGTGATACCCATATAGTTCAGCGACAGGAATATGACGGGTTCGCTGCCTTTGGTGATGATATCCATCATATCCGGGTGCAGATCAACCGTTTTCAGGTCGTGAATGTTATGATCAGTAGGAAAGCTTGCATTATAGACCAATTTCACCGTATCTCCGAACCCGGTATCACTGATTTTGTTCAGAGGATTTACCGTGGAATCCAGACACTCGGGGTTGACGGCTATGATCATGTTATAGAAGTCGTATTTACTGATAAGCTCGGATATTTCGGTGAAATTTCCGCACCCAAGCATTTTTGACATCATGCGGAACATATGTTCTTCCTCGGACTGATAGCGGAAAAACGAATTGTTGACGTAGGTCAGTTCTGCGGAAGCGTTGATTTCGACCGAGCTTTTGCAGCCGCAGCTTTCGGATTTTTGCAGATCCGGCACCACAAGCTGAAGCTCCGGCATGGTATCGCCGTTTATCATTCTTCTGGCGGTTTCCGCCACGCATTCTGCCATCTGCTCGCTGCTGCAAAGACAGGAGGTTATGCGCGGTGAACAGTAATTGATGTCGTCAATTCCGTCAAATCCCGTAACCATAATGTCATCAGGCACTTTAACTCCATGCTTTTTGAGAATGTTCACGGTTGTGATAGCCATAGTGTCGTTTGCGCAGATTATTGCCTGCGGAAGTATACGGCGGCGCTTGAACAGCACCTCCACAGCCATTTCTGTCGGTTTGCTCCAAAATTCGCCGTAACTTACATCTTCATCACTGAACGGGATATCCAATTCCTCGGCAACCTTGCGCACAATGGATATTCTTTCATCGGAAAAATCATTGCCCTTTATACCTGCGATAAAATGGAAATCGGTGACCTTGTGATCCTTAAGAACATGGCGGACTATCTTTTCAAATCCGGCTGTGTAATTGAATTTAATGCCGGCGCAGCCCTCATATGAGCCGCCGACAGTGACAACGGGGATATTATGCTCATGCGAGCGCCGGATAACGGAGCGAACCAGCTCTTTGTCCTTAATTGCTTCGTCGTGTATGATTACGGCGTCGGTAACATCGTAGTTTATAAGCTCAAAAACCGTCTTTTCGCCCTGCTCGTCAACGGAATTCCAGAAAAGATCCGACGGGGTAGAGAACACCATGAGATGACAACCACGGCGAATAAGGCTTTGGCTGAGAGCGGCAATGAATTTGTGATTGTTTCCCTCATGGATACGGGGAATACATAAAGCGACTATATATTGTCCGAAAAGCATCTGCAATACCTCTTTTCGCAAAAAGATTTATATAATCATGCAGCAATAGTTATTAATTAATTATAGCACATATTGAACCGTATTTCAAGTGCTTAATGTGTAATTTTTTGAATTTTGTTATACAATTGAACGACATAACAGAAAAAAACAGCAGGAACCTTCGTTCCTGCCGTTATATGTGAGCCGCTTATTTTGTAATGAATCTGCCAACTCCGTCAGCAAGCCTTGTTGCAAGGGAAGAAAGCTCCTCGCTGGAGGCTGCGCTTTCCTCGGCGGTTGCCGTGGTGGAGTGCATTCCGGATTCAATATGGACAATACCCTCGTTGATTTCGGATACTGCCGCCTGCTGTTCTGCGGCCGATTCGGTGATCTGCTGCATCTGCTCGGAAATCTGGCTGATACCGTTTACGATGCTTTCCATTGCGGAATGTGCGTCAGCTGCGAGCTTGGAGCCGGTTTCAACGGCAGAAAGCGAGTCGTTGATGAGCGCTGTGGTGTTCTGCGCAGCCTCTGCGCTCTTTGCGGCAAGATTTCCTACCTCGTCGGCTACGACGGCAAAGCCCTTTCCGGCTTCACCCGCTCTTGCCGCTTCAATGGATGCATTGAGTGCAAGTATATTGGTCTGGAAAGCTATATCCTCGATGGTCTTTATGATGTTCTTGATGGAGGAGGACTTTTCCTTGATGTTCTCAACAGCTTCAAGCAGCTGTTCCATCAGTTCGCCGCCGCCTTGGGCGCTGCTGTTTGCTTCCTGTGCGAGAGCCGCAACATTGCTGGATACCGAGGCGGTATTGTCCGCCTTTTTCTGGATTGCTTCAATCGTGTTGGAGATCTTGTCAACCGCCTCCGCTTCCTTTATAGCGGTATCGGAAAGGCTTGAAGATCCCTCTGCCACCTGCTCTGCGCCGGACTGAATGTTGCCCACGCTGTCCTTTACGGTAGACATCGCAGTGTTCAGCACTGTGGATATCTGATTGAGAGAAGTGCCGATAGTAACAAAGTCGCCCTTGTAATCCAGATTTGACGATACGGTGAGATCTCCGTCGGCAAGAGCCTGAAGAACCTCCTTGATATCGTTGATGTATGTGCGGAGAGTTTCAACGGTGCTGTAAAGCGACTCGTGCAGCACAAGCGTTTCGTCGGCGGGAGCCGAAACCTCAAACGGTGCGTTTACGTTGCCCTCGGAAAGAAGTCTTAAACGTTCCGCAGCCTTTTCAACAGGTTTGGATATCTTATTTGCAACCTTAATGGAAACGGAAACGCCGAGTATAACAAGCACAGCGCACTGAGCAAGGCAGATAAGTATGAACATTATAACGTCCTGCGTTACCTGATCGTAATTGCCGCTTACAACAATTGTCCAGCCGTCTGTGTCGTCAAGGGGCATGTAGTAAGCCAGCATGTTGTTTTTGCCGTCGCTGTACCTGTAAGAGCCGGTGCCGCTCATTGCCTTTTCGGCAAGCTTCCTGAGATTTTCGTTGTCGCTTTCGAGATAATTTGTCATGCTTGTTACGATTGATAAATCGCTGGCTGCGACAACCTGACCGTTTTTGTCAAGCACAATAATATTGCTGCCCGTGCCCATGTCGATATTGTCAAGACCGTTTGAGAACAAACCGGTATCAAGACCGCCGTAAACAACATATTTTGTGCCGTTGTAGGTAGCCGGAGCGCCCATCATGGTGGTGACGGAGTTGTCGGTCTTTCTGATTACCGGTGCGGAAATGGATACCTCGCCGTTCAGCGCCTGCTGGAAATAATCTCTGTCGGTAAGATTGGTGTCATTGTATGTATTTCCGTCCGAAAAGGCTACCGAATAATCCTTGAAAAGTGCGGTTTCGGCAAGCGTTTGCAGAGTTTCCTTACGGGTTACCAGAGGAATGGAGGGGTCAAACGCAGCTTCGTATTTTGCAACGGACTCCAGCTCCAGAGTAAGAGAGTTTATCGTTTGGGTTATTACCGATCCGTAAGCCTCCGCCATTTCTCTTGCCTGATCGGTGTAGCTGGAGCTTAAAGTTACGGTCATGCTGATGCTCATGCCGATCAAAAGCACTGTGACGCAAACGACAACGCTGATTATCGAGAGCCTGAGTATACGATATTTTATCTTTGTCATGCGTGATTGGTTTGCTGTTTGATTTTTGAAAGAATTTTTTAACATAATATCCTCCATGGTAAGAATTTTTCAAACAGACAAGCAACGTATACTTGCTGCTTTTATAAACATGATATCATAATAATTTTTGAAAGTCAATACTTTATAAGATTGATTTCTAAAGATATCATTGTTTTGTGTCAGAATATGTAAAAATATTTAGAAAAAGTAAGCATGGCTGTGATAAGAAATGCACAAAAAACAGGCGGCTTATATGTTGATAACATACAAACCGCCTAAAAAAATTAATAGAAACACGCAACTGGTGTTGCTGTAATTGACTTGACATAAGAAAAGTAGTAGAATGATATTCGGACGCTTACTCGACAACATCGGGAATGTCATCGTCGGGTATATCCTCCGTTGCCGCGTCGATTTCTATCAGGCTGAGGTCAATGTCCTCATATGTTATGCTGCTCCAGCCGGCAGCCGTAAACATGCTGACAGTGTAGCTTTCAACGTCGCTGCGCCAGCCGTTTTCGTCGCTTACCCAAAGGTTCAGTACAACCATGTCGTTTTCGGAGATGATGTACTCCACGCCCACAGGCTCTGTTCCCGACTGCTGTTTGTAGTATATCTTAGCCATTTCAGCCAGTCTTGCCGCAGGGTAGAAGTTGAAATCTCCGGCTGACACTCCCGAAAGCAGCGTCAGTTCGTCCTGCGTACCAAGATAGGTCATATGGATTATCACATGCCCTTCATCGGTGCGTTCCAGCTCTGCGGAATATGGCGTAAATTCCTCGCCGACGTACAGCTTCATGTTGCTGCCGCTTATGGAATATGCGAAATCCACTCCGTCGGCGTCCGACATGGGAACAATTCTCCCATGTATCCCATCTTCGTCAAATATGTAGAAATTCCCCGTATCATCTGTGTTGATAGAAGTCCACACACCCGGCGCAAAATAATCTGACGGGGTAATTTCCAGATCGTCCAGCGGGTCGGCAAGAGTAAGATCCTCTTCGTCCGGCGCTTCCTCAATCGTATCGGAGAACGGAGTTTCCGCAGAAATAAACTCCTCTGTCTGCGGCTGCGCTTCTGTTGTATTTGTGTTTGTTTGCGGCGGTATTTCCTCCGCAGTACCGCTGCAGCCGCACAGAAGCAGCGGCGCAAGCAGCAATGCATATCTTAATTTCATTCGGATCAGCTCCCGGACATAAGTGTATCATATTTTTATGCTTCTGTCAATCACAATTTACACCATTAATCCCCTTATTTCCCCTTGACCGCCGCCTGCCATATTATGTATAATGAAAGAAAACATGTACATAAGGAGGAGATACGATGGGAACAGCAGGCATTATGCTGCTTGCCGCCGGGCTTTCTATGGACGCATTTGCGGTGTCGGTATGCAAGGGGCTTTCGATCGGTAAAATTAGACTGCGCCATGCGGTTATTGTGGGGGCGTGGTTCGGCGTATTTCAGGCGCTGATGCCGCTCATAGGCTATTTCCTCGGGAGAACACTGTCTAACATCGTGTCCGAATTTGACCACTGGATAGCGTGTGCGCTTCTTTCCTTCATCGGCGGAAATATGGTGAGGGAAGCTCTCGGACATGACGATGAAGAACCCGCCGATCCCTCGCTTTCTCCGGGAAGCATGATAATGCCGGCTATCGCAACAAGCATCGACGCATTGGCGGTAGGCGTCACTTTCGCCTTTCTGGAAGTGCCGCTGGGAATTGCGGCGGGAATTATCGGAGCAGTGGCTTTCACGGCTTCTGCCGCGGGTGTAAAGTTTGGCAGCGTGTTTGGCGCAAAATACAAATCCAAAGCGGAGATAACAGGGGGAATCGTATTAATATTGCTTGGCATTAAAATCCTTGCGGAGGGTCTTGGCTGGCTCTGACGCACAGAATACGGGAGATAAAAAATGAAATATGTAAAACAATTCGGAATAATATTATTTATAACGTTCATCGGCGAGGTACTTCACGAGCTTTTGCCGTTGCCTGTTCCTGCCGGAATTTACGGAATAATACTGCTGTTTACCGGGCTTAAAACAAGGCTTGTTCCCATTGGCGAGGTTAAGGAGGTTTCCTCTTTTCTGATACAGATAATGCCTATAATGTTTATCCCTGCTGCCGTGGGACTTATTGACACATGGGATATTCTTGCTCCGTCATGGATACAGTTTCTGGTTGTTACCGTAGCAACCACCGTGATCGTTATGGCGGTATCTGGACTGGTCACTCAGGCGGTAATACGCATACGCCGCAGGAAGGAGGGAAGAACATGAGCGAGTTTCTTTCCGGTTCCGCATATTTCGGCGTTCTGATAAGTCTTGCGGCATATGGTCTGGGTTCTCTTCTCCGTAAGAAGCTGAAGTCGCCGCTCATTAATCCTATTCTGATTTCCATAATCCTCACGATACCGGCGCTGCTTCTCCTTAAAATAGACTATGCCGCCTACGAGGAAAGCGCTCACTATCTTTCGTGGCTGCTGACCCCGGCAACGGTGGCTCTTGCTGTGCCGCTATACGAGCAGTTTGAGCTGCTGAAAAAGAATGCTGCGGCAATAATCGCCGGCGTAACCGCCGGAGTGATTTCCAGCCTTGGAAGCGTTCTGGGGCTTGCTGTACTGTTTGGCTTCTCTCACGACGAGTATGTCACATTCCTGCCAAAATCCATAACCACTGCGATAGCAATGGGAGTATCCGAGGAGAACGGAGGAATAGTTCCGATAACGGTCGGCGTTATAATAATCACCGGAGTTATGGGTAATATGCTTGGCGAACTTCTGTTAAAGCTGTTCAGGATCACCGAGCCTGTCGCAAAGGGTATCGCTCTCGGCTCGGCTGCGCACGTCATGGGAACCTCAAAGGCAATGGAAATCGGTGAGATAGAAGGCGCAATGAGCAGCCTTTCCGTTGTTGTTTCCGGCATAATGACGGTCGCCGCCGCAGCGCTGTTTGCTAATTTTTACTGATAAAAAAACTCTCATCGCTGTGCGGCCGATGAGAGTTTTTTTGCGTTGCTCAGCCTGCGCTGATGCTGTCAAGTCTATGCTCGAACTCGCTCACGGGAAGCGGCTTGTCAAAGTAAAAGCCCTGTGCCAGATAACATTTGCACTCCTTAAGAAGATTTACCTGCTCGATGGTTTCTACGCCCTCGACTATGCATTCAAGTCCCAGATCCTGCGACATTGTGATGATATGCCGCAGCATCTTTACCTTTGAAACGTCCTGATTTTCCATGCAGGTGGGCAGGAAGCTTTTGTCGATTTTGAGTACGTTCCACGGAAGCTCCCGGATAAGGTTGAGCGAAGAATATCCAATGCCGAAATCATCGACGGAGGTGCTTATATTCTGCTCCCTCAAGCCGTTCACTATCTTTTTAAGCTCGGTGAAATCAACATCTGTGGTGGTTTCGGTAAGTTCTATCTCGATATACTTGTGCGGAACGTGGTACTTGTCAATTATAGACAATATATTTTCCAGAAGATCCTCATCGCCAAGATGAAGTCTTGACAGATTTACGGAAACCTTTACTACCTCTTTGTTTTCGTCGAGCCATCTGCGGATATCGCGGCAGACATGCTCCAGCATGTAGAAATCCAGTGTGCATATTGCCTTGCTGCTTTCCAGCACCGGTATGAAATCTCCCGGCGGAATGATACGTCCGTCGCGGAACCATCTGCAAAGCGCCTCAGCGCCTGCCATACGGTAATTGTTTAGTTGTGTTTTGGGCTGATAGAAAACCTTGAACTCCTCGTTCGCAATTGCGTCGGGGAAAATTGCTTCTATTTCCTGAATATGATCCTGCTGCTTCATTATATTATCGTCAAAGAAAAGATACGGGCGCTTATAGACATTTTTCGCAAGCTGATATGCCGTGCTTATCCTGTCCATGATTTCAAGCGGAGAATCCGTGCCTTGCGGTATTAGAAAGTAGCCGGCGCAGGTTGTTATGTTGACATGAGAACCGTTTTCGTCATATGTAACGGAAGTCCCCGAAAGATATTCACGAAGAATTGCGAGATTTTCCTTTCGGAAAAGCGCCACGAAATTATCGCCGCCTATCCTGCACAGACATTCCTCGTTTTCAAGCTTGGAGGTTATACCTGCCGCAAAATGCTTCATGACGGAATTTGCGTTTTCTCTGCCTAGATTGTGGTTAATTACCGAAAACTCCCTGAGATTGAAGTACACCGCACCGAACTCGCCGATGCGCCCTTGAGCGATAAGCGCACGGGTTATTGCAAGAAAATAGGGGAGGGAATACACCCCGAGCTCTGAGTCATGAAGCGGAAGCTCCTCGGCGAGCTGAAGCGTGTAGCAGCGTTCAACAAACAGGAAAAGCTGTTTCTGAAATGCCTTTACCTGCGTAAATTCCTCCGGCGTCCAGTCAGGTTCGCCAATACGCTGAAATACGGTATATTTTGCCGTACCATTTTTCAGTATATTTTCTTCTGTTGTATAGCGCCGCAGACTGTCGGCACAGCCCCCGTCATAATAGGTATAGGATCTGGTCGGAATGTTGATGTAGCCAAATCCTGTGTCATATGAATCGGCTGTGAGCTTACCTATACGAAGAAATCTGCATATAGGTTCAAGCGCTTCACAGAACGCAGCGTCACGAAACTTTCTGATTTTTCCGCTGCGTTCTGTAAATTCGTTCATGAGTTCGGTATATTTTTGATAGTCAAAGCCCATTTAATGATACTCTCCTTATTTTTGACACGAAATTATGCTGTAAAAAACAATAAAATAATACAAATACTCCCCTAAAACCGATAGTTTTTGTGTAATATTCTTATATAATTTTATCATGTTTTTATACATTTGTCAAGGAAAAAGAAAAATAATTGCGGCGCTTCATGACTAATATATAAATCGCCGCAAAACCACTTGTATTTTTCAAAGAAATGTGATAAAATAATAGTAATGATTTTCTGTAATAAAGGCGGTGAGAATGTGAGTGCAGACCCCGGGTCATACCGAAGTAGAAGTTATGTGATAATGTCTCAGGGAATGCGCCTCGGCTGCTTTCCTGAGTGACATGCCGCATGTCATGCGGCAGAAAAGGAAGTGCGAATTTGGTCAAATATTACAGAAACATAGAAAACCATCTCTGCGAGATAGAGCATGCCGAAACAGGCTGTTGGATATCAGTAATAGATCCGTCCGAAACGGAGATTTCCGACCTTGAGGACGATCTTGGGATAGACAGAGATTACGTCCGTGCCGCCCTTGATGAGGAGGAGCCGTCGCGAATCGAAAGCGACGACGGCGTAACGCTCATTGTCGTTGACTATCCCGTGGCAGAAACAGACAACAATCCCGACCGCACGCTGCTGTATTCCACAACGCCTATGTCTATAATAATCACCGAAAAAAACGTGGTGACGGTAAGCGCAAAGGCTAACTCGGTTGTGGAAGATATCTCCAAGGGCGTGGTTAAGGGCATACAAACAAACCTCAAAACTCGCTTCGTGTTCACGATACTTCTGCGTATTGCCGCAAGATATCTGCAATACCTCAAGCAGATTGATAAAATACAGAGCTATGTTGAGGGTACGCTTCACAAATCAATGCAGAACAAGGGGCTTATTCAGCTTCTCGGATTAGAGAAATCCCTCGTATTCTTCTCCACCTCTCTCAAAGCAAATGAGGCGGTGTTGGAAAAACTCATGCGCGGGCGCTATATTAAGCTATACGAGGAGGATCAGGATCTTCTCGATGATGTGCTTATCGAGGTTCGGCAGGCGATAGAGATGACAAACATCTATTCCAACATTCTGTCTACAACGATGGATACATTTGCCAGCATTATCTCCAATAATCTTAACATTGTCATGAAACGCATGACGACCATGACAATAATTATTGCTGTTCCGACAATCGTGTTCAGCTTCTACGGAATGAACCTGAACGAGGCTGCGAACGGGCTTCCGCTTGCTAACGTATGGTTTCCGCTTGCGATAAGTCTTGTTCTTTCTGTGGCGGTTGGCTTTATCATTAATTTTACTCAGAAATTCAAATAAAGGGCTCTGAAAAACATAAAAAAGCCGGGTTTATCCGAATTAATCGGTCATACCCGGCTTGATTTTTTTATAATCCGAAAAGCGGCTTCAATACCATGCGCAAATGGTCTTTACCTTAAAGCCTGTTATTCAAAGCTGTCCTCCTCGTTTCTTGAGTTGAACAGCTCTACAAGCTTCTCCATTTCTTCCTCTGTCATGGAAATGCCTTTGCTCATTCTGGTGTGATCCTGATTCCAGTCGCGGATATCATACTTCGGCTCACGATCGTTCCAGCTTACGAGATTAAGTTCTCTTGTCCAGCCCTTTGCATTTTCTGAGATAACTCCCAGTTCCTTGGTGATTTCAAATGTAATCTCTGCCATGTCAATTCTCCTTGTTTGTTTTATTTTTCGGGCGCTTGGGCTCCCGTTTCTTTTTGATTTTCGTATCGTCTGCGACAACAATCTGGTCGTAAACGGCGTAGTATTTCGGCGGTATCAGCTTATTCATATGAAGCTTTCCGAAGAACCACCGCTCAAAGCTTATTTTTCCGTAAACATCGTTAAGATATGTATTTATATGATTTCTGTCACCGCTGTTATGGTCAAGGAAGTCGTGCAGCTTTGACGGCGGCTCGTATGTTACGACAAAATCCACTTTGTTTCCGGCAGCGTCCAGATTTCTTATGCCTTCCTCCAGCTCGTGCTCGGAGGGTATTTCACGCTTCCACCAGTTTTCGCCCTCTACCAAATCGACAGTATCATCGCTCTGACCTCCGCCGAAAGAGAATATAACTTTCTCGGCTATCGTATAAACCTGCCCGCGCATAAGCTGACGAAGCCTGCCCGAGATAAGGCGTGTTTTACCTCCGCACCATTCCTCCACAGGTATGTCCTCCAGCAGGTCGTAATTGTCGTGAGAGCCTTCCACGAACAGTACGTTATAGGGCAGCTTTCCGATTTTTTTAAGAAGCTTCTGTTCCTTTTCGGTGCCTTCCCAGATAAATCCAAAATCGCCGCATACGATCAGTGCGTCGTTTTTCCGGAGCTTTTTCAGCAGCGGCGACTTGAAACGCGAGAAATCACCGTGTATATCTCCGGTTATGTATATCATAATATCCCCCCGTGCAGCCAAAAATTAAAATTTGGTTACAAATTGAAAAAAGCCCTTTACAATCACCTTTATATTTTGTATAATAATAAAGTAACTGTGAGCCGCGGCTGATAAAAAATGCCGCCTTTATATATAATAACTCATAACAGGAGATTTGTCTATATGCGAAAAGCAAAAATTTTTTCGATATTTACCTCAATAATTTTACTATGCGGCAATTTTGCTGCCGCGACCACGGCTTATGCTGCGTTTACGCCAAAATGCGAGCTTTACAGCGAGGGCATATACATGGTGGAAATGGAAACCAACACCGTTGTTGTTGCAAAAAACGAGAACAAGCAGCTGATGCCGGCTTCTACCACAAAGATAATGACTGCGCTTGTAGCGTTGGAAAACATCAAGGATTTTGATCAGACAGTTAATATTTCCTATGAGGCTACAAACGAATTTTGGAACGGCAACCCCAATTACTCGGGCCCGTCAAATGCCGCGCTGGAAGCAGGTCAGACAAACGTGACCTACTGGGACTGCCTATATTCGCTTATGGTAGCCTCTGCGTGCGACTCGGCGAATGTTCTTGCATTGAACATTGCGGGAAGCATTACGGCGTTCGTTGACATGATGAATGCAAAAGCTGAGGAGATAGGCTGCACAAACACGCATTTTTCAAATACCCACGGATTGTATAGCGAGGATAATTACACCACGGCAAAGGATCTGTATCTTATTACAAGATATGCCATTGACAATTATCCCGGATTTATGAAGATATGCGATACAAAGTATTACGATATGCCGGCTAATTCCAGCAACCCAAGCGGATACACGCTGTCCACCACAAACCAGCTTATGTATGACGGAAGCTACTATTACGAGGGAGTTCACGGAGTAAAGACGGGCAGCATTGACAAGTATTACGAGTACAAAAACGGCGCATGGGATACCGATAATCCCCAAATGGGTACAATGGCGCTGGTTTCCACAGCGACAGCAAAGGGAAGTGACGGCAGGGGATATCACTATATCATAGTAACTTTGGGCGCACCCTATTACGATGACAACGGCAATAAGTCGCAGTATTCATTCAAGGATCATATTGCGCTGTATGACTGGGCTTATTCCGAGCTGGTATATACAAATGTTGTGGCTTCCAACGAGCAGATAGCACAGGCTGACGTTTATCAGGGAAAGAATGTCGATAAAGTAGGCGTATGTGCCGCCGATGATTTTTCCACTCTGCTTGAAAAGAGCCTGAATAAAACAACCGTTTCCCGTCAGATAAACTGGTATGAGGACAGGCTTCCTGTACAGGCTCCGCAGAACAAGGGTTATCAGGTGGGAGAATTGCAGCTTATGCTTGACGGGGAGGTCATCTCTACAATTCCTCTTGAAACGGAAAATGATATCGAAATAGACACAACGGCTTTCTATCTGGACAAGATACAGCAGGTAATGTCAAATCCGCTGTTTTCATGGATATGCGTCCTTACGGGACTTGAAATTGTAATGCTTGTCGTATCACATTACGTCAAGGCTTCCTATCGCCGCCGCGTTGCGGAGATGAACCGCCGCCGCAGAGTAAACATGAATTCTCCGAAAAAATCCAAGCGGAGGTAATAATGAATATTAACTTTATCGCAATGGGGAAGATCAAGGAAAGCTGGTATCGTGAAGCCTGCGCCGAGTATCTGAAACGGCTGGGTGCATATGTTTCGCCCAAGGTCATTGAGCCGTCGCCCGTTGAGCTGCCGCAGAAACCGTCGCAGGCGCAGATAGAAGCTGCGCTCCGCCAGGAAGCCGGCAGGATACGGGAGCAGATAAAGCCAGGCAGCTTTTCTGTCGCTATGTGCATTGAGGGAAAGACCATGTCCAGCGAGCAGCTTGCTCAGAAGCTTGAAGCGGCGGCAGGGCAGGGGATAAGCACTGTAAATTTTCTGGTGGGAAGTTCATTCGGTCTTGATGAGGAACTAAAAAAACAGGCTGATATTCGGCTTTCAATGTCGCCGATGACTTTCCCTCATTCTTTGGCAAGGGTAATGCTGATGGAACAGGTCTATCGGGCATATTCTATACTGAACAACGGAAAGTATCACAAGTAACATACAGGAGGAACTCATGGATATAACACTGAAAAGCGGAGAGGTTACCGCAAAAATAATTTCAAAGGGTGCAGAACTTAAGTCGCTGAAAGTCGGCAGCCGTGAACTTATGTGGAGCGCAGACCCGTCATTCTGGGGCAAAACCTCTCCGCTGCTTTTCCCGATGATAGGGACACTAAAGGACGGAAAAACCGTCATCAACGGCGGCGAGTACAGGATCAGCAAGCACGGCTTTGCACGCGATCTTGAGTTCACGCCGGAGGATTTCAACACCGGCAGCGCAATGTTTTCGCTTACTCAGAACGACTATACAAAGGCAATGTTCCCATTCGATTTCAAGTTCACGGTGCGTTATACTCTCAAGGCAGACGGATTGACCGTGACCTACCGTGTGCGCAATAACAGCAGTGCCGATATGCCGTTTTGCATAGGCGCACACCCTGCGTTTGCAACTCCCGGAGATATGACGGATTACCGTCTGGAATTTCCTAAACTGGAAAGTGCTGAAGTTCCTAATTACAATTTGTCCACAGGACTGCACGAGGAAAACAACCGCCGTCAGCTAATCAACGGTGATACAGTGCTGCCGTTAAGCCACGAGATGTTCTATGAGGACGTATGCTACTTTGATAAGATACATTCACGGCAGGTGCAGCTTTTGAACAAGGATAATGTCGGCGTTCGGGTGGATTTTCCCGATTTCACAAGCCTTGGGGTATGGCAGGCGAAGGACGCACCGTTCTTATGTATCGAGCCGTGGTGCGGTTCTGCGGATTTTGACGACTGCTCCGGAATATTCGCCGAGAAAAGGGGAATTGAGATACTTGCTCCCGATTGTGAAAAGGCATTTACCTATACTATAACTGCTGTTGAGCTAAAAGCAAAAGTCTGATAAAAATGAAGCCGCTCTGTACCAAACGAGCGGCTTCCTGTTATTTATGATTGTTTTTATTGGTTATTTCTGAAAGCGGATTTTTGTTCATTGCCGTTTCCATTTGTTCGTTGGAAATATGCGTATAGATTTGCGTTGTGTTCAGGTTCTCATGTCCGAGAATTTCTTTAAGAACCCGAACATCGACGCCGTTCTGATACATTAATGTGGCGGCGGTATGACGGAGTTTATGGACTGACAGACCCCTGTTATCCAACCCGCTTGATTTCAGGCATTCCTCGACTATCTGCTGAACACGGCGGTTTGATATTCGCGTGTTTCGGCGGCTGAGGAACAATGCGTCTGTTTTGGCGGTCATATCTCGGTTTCCCGAGGCTAAACGCTTATCACGGTCGCTTTCAGACGGATTAAGGTAATCAAGATATGAGCTTACGCATGCGTCGTTGAGATACACGATACGTTCCTTGCTGCCTTTTCCGAGTACCTTCAAAGTCCATATCTCACGCCCGGAGGCGTCCTTAGAATTGCGTATATCGGACATATTTATTCCCACAAGTTCACTCAGACGAATACCGCAGTTCAGAAAGAATGTAATTATGCAGTAATCCCGTTTCTGATCCGGGGTGTTTATATTCCGGAGCATTTCTTTTGATTCGTCGAGGGTCATGTATTTCGGGAGCGCTGGTCTTGGTGACGGCAATTCAAGATTTGCCAGCGGACTTACCTCGAATAAGCACTTGTTATTCGTAAGGTACTTGAAGAATTGCCGCAGAGCAACGCCTTTACGATAGCGTGCCTGAGGGTGATTGTCCTTTTCGTTCTTGGTGTAAATAAGAAAATCCTGTGCCATCATCAGGTCTACCGATTTAATGTCAGTTTCTGTAATGTCGGTTATGCTGATATTCTGAAACTCCGCAGGATCGGCAGAAGCACGGCCTTTTCTTATCTTATAATACCTGAAGAACGAACGAAGATCCGTGTAGTAATTCAGCACAGTCAGTTCAGATCTGTTTTTTACGAGCTGCAGATATACAATGTAATCCTTGAGCAGCTGCGGTGCGTTGTCATAATTGTTATTCATGGGGAAGTTCCTTTACGTTGAATAAATTCATGATATGGATTGAAAATATTATACATTCAATTGCGTAAAAGAGAAATTTTACGCAATTAGATATAGGGTATTACCGAATATCTGGTTCTTCAATCACTTCAATCTGCATACAGCAAAGCCAATGTTTTGCGAATATACAATGGGATTTAATCTATATAAACGCTAATGGGCTGAAATTGAAGCCAAAGTCCGGTAAAAACAAATAGGCGGTAAGCCATAGCAAGCAAACACCGCCTATTATCAAAAAAGCCCTCGGAAGAACTCTCACGCTTCCGGGTAGCTTAATTATAACATAATCGTGAGAACTTGTCAAGAAGAGATTTGAACAGAACAAATAAAATTATACGCAATTGCAAAAATACCCCCATGCCATAATATGCATGGGGGTTGGTACGCCTGATGCGATTCGAACGCACGACACATAGCGTCGGAGGCTATTGCTCTATCCAGCTGAGCTACGGGCGCATATAGGCGTATTGTACAACAATACATTAATATTATATCACAAACGCTGCCAAATTTCAATAGCTTTTTTCGATTTGCGGTAAAATCTTATTTCTTAATATAAGTCAGAATTTCAAAGGCGATTCGGGTCGTGAATTTGTCGTGCGTCCCAAAATAGCTGTACAGCCGATTGCTGTCCTCACGTGACGTTTTATAATAGTACGGCGTCATCATGAACAGCGAATTCAGTATTTCCTGAGAGTCTATTGTCAGGTTATAGGCGATTTCCGATTTCCCGACAAAGTCAAATCCGTCGGTTTCGTAGGGTTTCACGCTGTTGTAGTACGGCTCTTTGTACAGAAGCTCTTTCAGCTCGTAGAGGTGCTCCCTCGCAGGAATAGCCGTCACGACAGCGCCGCCGACCTTGAGCGTCCTAAGCAGCTCCTCTTTGCAGAACGGCGCAAAAATCACAGCCGCCAAATCAACCGTTTCCGACGGGAGCGGCAGCCTGAAACAGCTTGCGGCTGCGCAATATATTTTCTTTCCGACAAATCTCGGTTTTGCGGCGGAAAGAACGTTTTTGCTGATGTCTACGCCGTAGATTTCGGGAGCAATTCCTGCGTTCAGGAGACTGTCGCAGATTCCTGCCGTGTAGTAACCCTCTCCGCAGCCGCAGTCAAGGATAATCGGTGTCTTGCCGCTTTCGGAGAAGCTGTCGAGCTTGCCTGCAATCGTTTCGCACAATCCGTCACGGAGCGGTTTGTATGCGTCGGTGTCGAGAAATTCACGTCTTGCGGCAGCCATTTCCTTGCTGTCGCCGGGGTCTTTGACGTTTTTGTGCTGCGGCAGGAGAAGATTTACATAGCCCTTTGCGGAAATGTCAAAGCT